>CAYREN010000014.1:0-28435 GCA_964423255.1 uncultured Roseivirgaceae bacterium
AGCAAATCCAGGATATTGTAGAAATGGTACTGCAAGCTGCAGGAGAATATGAAGCCGCAAAAAGCTATATTCTGTACAGAGCCGAGCATGCCAAAATGCGTGAGACAAGACCTGTTCCTGACGAAGTGAAGGAAGCTTTTGAAGCATCGGATAATTATTTCCCTACCCAAATCCAGAAATTTCAGTTTTACGATAAGTATGCACGATTTACCTATGCTCATGGTCGTAGAGAAACTTGGGTTGAAACAGTT
Source organism: uncultured Roseivirgaceae bacterium (assembly GCA_964423255.1). Taxonomy (GTDB): domain Bacteria; phylum Bacteroidota; class Bacteroidia; order Cytophagales; family Cyclobacteriaceae; genus JAAUQL01. Next base: position 252 of record CAYREN010000014.1, read on the forward strand.
GACCGTGCAATAGATTATCTTAAAGAGCTTTCAGATTTTAGGCTTCAACCACTCACTTATCAGCGATTGAGGCATGGAATTCTCAATATGAAAATTATGCCTTCCATGAGACTCTTGGCCATGGCTGGTCCTGCGGCAAGAAGAAACAACATAAGCATTTACAATTGCTCATATATGCCGGTAGATAGCATAGATTCTTTTGTCGAAGCTATGATTATCTCAATGAGCGGTTGTGGTGTTGGATATTCTGTTGAGGCAGAATACATAGAGAAATTACCAAGAATTCGCAGACAAAAGAAAGAGCAGGCAAGTCAGCATGTTGTGGAAGACTCTACAGAAGGCTGGGCAGATGCCGTGAGAACAGGCCTGGAGGCGTGGGTAAGTGGACACGATGTACTATTTAACTATTCATTGGTAAGACCTGCCGGCGCTGTGTTAAGAATCAAAGGAGGAAGAGCATCAGGTCCCGAGCCATTAAGAGTATTGCTCGATTTTGCCAGAACAAGAATATTGGCACGACAGGGGTCTACTTTACGATCTTTGGATGCACATGATATTATGTGTGCCGTTGGTGCCGCGGCAGTATCAGGAGGTGTTAGACGTACAGCGATGATTGCGCTTTTTGATCACGACGATCAGGAAATGTTGCATTGCAAAGATGGAGATTTCTGGAAAAAGAACAACCAAAGATGGAATGCTAATAATTCTTCTGTTTGGCCAGAAAGAAATTTGACACAAGCTGAAATTGCCAATTTTATTCTCGGTATGGTTAATTCCGAAAGAGGTGAGCCGGGTATATTTAATAGAAAGGCAGCTACAAATACACGCCCAAAAAGAAGAAAAATGGCGAAGTTTGGCACCAACCCTTGTGGCGAAATAATTTTGAGACCATTCCAATTCTGTAATTTATCTGTTGCCGTTGCGCGTGAAGAAGACACAATAGAAGATCTAAAAGAAAAGGTCGAATTGGCAGCTATTCTTGGAACCATTCAATCTAAGGCTACACATTTTCCAGGCCTGAGAAAAGAGTGGAGAAAAAACTGTGAGGAGGAAAGATTGATTGGAGTAGATATCAATGGTCAGTTGGATTGTCCGGCAGTGCAGGATGCTGAGAATATGAAAATCTTAAGGCAAATTGTAGTGGATACCAATGAAAAAGTTGCTAAAATTCTCGGTATCAATAAATCTGCTGCTACCACATGCGTAAAACCTTCTGGCAATTCATCACAATTGCTCAATTGCTCACCTGGTCTTCATGCAAGATGGTCACCATATTATGTGCGAAACATTAGAGTGGGTGCGCATACCCCTGTTTACAAAGTGCTTGAAAATGCAGGCGTTCCCATGGATCCTGAAAATGGTCAAACAAAAGAAAATGCAAGTACTTTTGTGGTTCATTTCCCTGTCAAATCTCCAGAGTCAGCCATTACAAAAGGAGACCGAACGGCACTTGAGCAATGTGAATATTGGTTGCAAAACAAACTGCATTATACCGAGCATAACCCAAGTGTCACCATTACCTTCAAGCCAGATGAGGTATTGGATATTATCAGATGGACCTGGGAAAATCAGGATAAAATTGGTGGCATGACTTTTCTTCCTGCTTATGATGCTTCATTTGATCAAATGCCATATATGGAAATTGACAAAGAGCAATACGAGAAGTTAAATGCTGAATTTCCGGATATAGATTTCAGTAAAATATATCGATATGAAGAGGAAGACTTCACTACCGCAGCGCAGGAATTAGCTTGTATGGCAGGCAACTGTGATGTTTTGTAGGCCTATTCTTTTTTGATATCGGGAAAGGTTTATCATTAATCATGAAATCCCCAGCAACAATTATTGCTAGGGATTTTTTATGCCTTTTTCCTGATATTGGGAATCAGCATCGGGGTACTTTTTTTATATTCGGTATATTTTTTACCAAAGGTTTTTACCAACTTATTTTCTTCAAACCGAATCCCTACAACAATATAAATTATCATCATTATAGTGGATATTAAAACACTGAGTTTTGGGCTGAATAAAAAATATCCTATGACAAGTAAAATGGAACCAGAATAGAGTGGATGTCTGACCATTTTTAGTAAACCATCAGTTTTAAATTCGTCTTCAGGTTTTAAATTGCCAAGTCCCAGGAAAGCTCTTGTATCATAACTTTTGAAGGCAACTTTCACAATGATTATCCCCCATCCAGACACAATCAAACCTAAAACTTTTAATAAAATTCCAGGGTTTAATACAAAACTTGATTTCAACATTGAAGAATATGCCATGATGGCGAACAATGTAAGCGATGCTATGGCCACATATATTAATCTGTATGTTTGCGGTTTTAGTCCGATTGAATAAAAGTATTTTTTAATAGAGAGCAATGCCATCACACTGTGAAGTAAGAAATATAATATCCAGAAAATTGCTAACCACAAATGATCCATATAACTTTTTGAATTGTTAATTTAGCTTTGACTATTCTATTATTATTGAATAATATCAAGGTACAAAATATAAAACTATGTCAGCTACAAATATCGCCATAATCAGAGAGGAAAAAGTGCCAAAAGATACACGAACCCCGCTTACTCCTGTGCAAGCAAAATATTTAAAAAATACATATTCGAACTTAAATGTTTTTTGCCAAAGTAGTAGCATTCGATGTTTTTCAGATGATGCTTATCGCCAAGAAGGAATCGAAGTTGTTAGTGATGTAAGTCACTGTGACATCCTTATGGGAATAAAAGAAGTAAATATTAGGAGTCTGATTTTAGGTAAAACATATTTGTTTTTTTCTCATACTATCAAAGAACAGCCCTACAATCAAAAGTTGCTTAAGCAAATCATTGATAAGAAAATAAGACTTATTGACTACGAATGTCTGACAGATGATAAGGGTATCAGAGTGATAGCATTTGGAAGGTGGGCTGGTATTGTGGGTGCTTACAATGCCTTATGGACTTATGGAGAAAAATATGGGACCTATGCTATCAAACGAGCTTTCGAATGCAATGATCTTGCTGAGCTATTTGGGGAATTACGGAAAGTACAATTACCTCCAATAAAAATATTGATTACTGGTGATGGTCGTGTTTCAAAAGGCAGCCTGGAAGTTTTTGAAGCTCTTGGAATTAAAAAGGTTGACCCTGAACAATATCTTTTTCAGCAATTGGAAGAACCTGTATATACTCAAATTGATGTGGATGTTTATACAAAAAGAAAAGATAAGGAGGTTTTTGAATTCGAACATTTCTTTCAGAACCCGCAATTGTATAATTCCAATTTTAAAACCTTTTCAAAAACGACTGACATGCTCATTATGGCCAGTTATTGGAACCACAAAGCTCCAAGGTTATTTGAAATTAATGAGGTCAGGGATGAATCCTTTAAAATCAGGGTAATAGCTGATATCACCTGCGATATAAATGGATCTGTTCCTACCACAATCAGATCAACAACTATTGAAAATCCTGTTTATGATTACCACCTAAAAAACCTACTGGAATTGGAGGGTTTTTCAGCTGAAAATCAGTTATCGGTGATGGCAATTGACAATTTACCAAATGAATTACCAAGAGATGCGTCCATTTCATTTGGTGATCAACTTATTGAATTCGTGATTCCTAAATTATTGGATGGATATGATCAGGAAATAATAAAAAATGCAACGATTGCAGCTGAGGGAACGTTGACAAAAAAATATAAATATCTCAGTGAATATGTTGCTGGATAACTTGAATAGCTTTTATATTTTTAGGTGTTTATTAATTTATAAAGGCTAAAGTTTAATTTTATTTTGATCTAATAATTAATTTTATATTTCAATAAGCTACAGTTCATACATACCTTCAAATAGAATAAAAATGCCTTTTAAAATAAGATTAGCAACTGAAAACGATTTTACAGCAATACATATTTTAAACAAAGAATTTGCTCAATTCATTAAAACACCACAAAAATTTATAATCACTTTGGAACAAATGTTGGAAGAACAGGAGTATTTTCAGTGTCTTGTTGTGGAAAATAAAGAGGGGGTGATCATTGGTTTTGCGACTACTTTTATTGCCTGGTATTCGTGGATTGGAAAATCAATGTATCTCGATGATCTTTACATAATCGAAAAGTATCGTGGAAATAAGGTTGGGTCACAATTAATGGATGCGGTTTTTCAATTGGCCAGAGAACAAAATTGCAAAAAAGTAAAATGGGAGGTTTCCAAATGGAATAAAAATGCAATAGATTTTTATAAGAAAATAGGTGCTATTATCGATGACGTAAATATCAACTGCGATCTGATGTTATAATTGGTTCTATTCCCGTACTGCTTTATAGACTGTTGTAAAAGTTGTACTATGGAAATATTGTAAATAAACCGGCGCCTGATATATAGATCTACTTTATTTGAGTCCTGCTGAACAATTTAGGTGTCATGGGTACACGAGATTTAGCTATAGACCCAGCGAATAAAAATAATTATAAAAATTACCCTGTTTTCCAGTCACATTTCTCTTTTTTGTTAGACCAACGTAGAGTAAATAAAGACAATTGTTATTATCCACTTAAAGAAATTTTATTTCTTGCCATATCAGTAATTATTTGCGAGTTGATTGCTGGACATCCATTAGTCAGTTTTACGAGACAAAGATATCTTGACTAAGTAATTATTTTCCTTATGAAGCTAGTATCCCTCCCACGATGTACTAGTGAAGCTTTTGCAAGGCTTGACCATAAGGAGCTCATCAAAAATTTTACTGATTGGGTCAATTCAATTTCCAATATAGCCAATGGATAAGTTGTTATAATAGATGAAAAAAAACAATTGTAATTCTGATGATAAATCATCTTAACATGTTATTTCTGCATATGCCTTAAAAAACAAGCTGTGTTTAGGGCAAGAGATAGTCATGGAAAAAAGCAATGAAATAACAGGCATTCCTGAGTCATTTTAAAAACTGGATATCCAAGGGTGTATCATTACCATGGATGCCATGGTTTGCCAAAAAAAGATTGATCATGATATAATAAAAATGAATGCAGATTACCTTTTAATGGTAAATCAGGAACATCGTAGCAATATTCAACTACTTAAATTCCTTATTCAAGAAGGTGATATTATATTTTCTATTTCAGTAATTTGTTCTGCACTAGTAGTAATCTTACCTGATTGTGCATTTTCTGTCAGTTGCTTTACACTTGAATTAGATACAATTATTGGACCCATGGCAGGAAGCGTCAACATATATGCAATAGTTTGGTTCGCAAGGCTCATATTATACTTAAGGGCTACATCTGCCAATCTTTGTAATTTTCCTATAACTTCAGAAGTTAATTCATTATCCAATATATTTTCATCTACCAACCGGTCGCCCTTCCCTACCTTGCTTTTATCCAAATAACGACCTGTTAATAAACCCTGTCGCAATGGACTCCATGGAATAAAAGAAATATTCTTTTCAGCACAGAAACCTAAAACATTTGGGAAATTATCCCCTTCCTTAAATAATATATCATAACGATTCTGAACGAGTTGTACCTTTGCTCGTAAAAATTTTTCGGCGTAATCAGAATATGATTTAAGGTTTTTAACAGAAAAATTTGAAACGCCAAAGTATCGAATCAAGTCCTGCGAAATCAAATCTTCAATAGCCATCAAACTTTCTTCAATTGGTGTTGTACCTTCAAAACTATGAAATAGCATCAGCTCAACATGGTCAGTTTGTAATCGCTCAAGCGAAGCGTAAGTTGAATCAAGTATATTAACTCGTGAAAGACGGCTGTGATTTGGAGTTGTTCCATCGGTAGAACCAAATAATTTGGTGGTTAGAACAATATGTCTCCTTAAATCCGGATTGGCCTTGATCCATTTACCAATTACACGTTCCGAATTACCACTGGCGTTATTATATCTATTTGCGGTATCCCAAAAGGTGACGCCTTCTTCGATAGCCTTATCCATTATTTGGAAAGCGGTTTTTTCATCAACTCTTGCTCCATCACCTGTTTCCGGAAAACCAAATTTCCATGTCCCTAATCCAATTTTGGAAACTCGAAGTCCTGTATTTCCCAGAATGCTATAGGGCATTCCGTTAAATTCATCATATGTAAAATCGATTCCATAAGTATCAGGATTTGGTTTAAGGTAATTCATAACTGTTTGTTAGTTAGGGAATTTAAAATTGTTCAATATATTTTTTAAAGTAACTTTTGTTCAGTAGTAATTATTTTTTGTCTTATATGCTAGTAATCATCCATGCTTCCAAAAGCACTACTATACGCACCTATTAAGGTATCCTTTTCTTTATCATCAGTTACCAAGAGATCCTTGTAATTTGTTATTACCTTTTGGTAAGCGCTAACATGTAGATCTATTTGTTCTTTCCAGTTATGCTTAAACCAAGGAATTTCAAAAGCATATCTGTTTATGTTTTCGGATACAGGAAGTGATTGTTTAAGAAGCATTTCACCTTCGCCTCCTTTATAATTAGCTATTCGAGTTGGTTTTCCATGTCCATAAACATCCATTTCTGTTAATGTAGGATGTAAATGTAATGGTGCGATAGCTCCTGGAGAACAAAAAGAACCCTCTGCATTAATTGCTTTTGCAAACTGGGTCAGTGAAAGTCCACCAAGTTCTTCAGGTAAATATTTGAAAAGGGGATAGTACCATCCGCCCTTTGTGCTGCCGGAACCTCTTTCAGGACGAATTGGCTTAATGCCAGGCATATTTTCCAACTGATCACAAAAATAGTTCATTGCCCTATCTATCTCAGCCATTTGGTCTGGATAATTTTTTAGCTGGATCAATCCAATGGCTGCATGCAATTGACTTAGTCGATTTTTATGTGCGCCACATGGTAATCCTGTATATTTCTTAAGTATATCTGTTTCAATCTCATTATGGCGTAGGTAGTGACCAAATAGAATTGCGCGTTCGTATGCATATTTATCATCGGTAACAAAAATACCTCCCTCTCCTATAGCAATAGATTTTACACTCATCAAAGAAAATGCTGCAGCATCACCAAAAGTACCAACTTCTCTTCCTTTGAATAGTGCTCCATGTGCATGAGAACAATCCTCAAGTACTTTAATGCCATGTTTTTTAGCAATTGCCATAATAGTATCCATATCTGCAGGCATTGCGCCATAGTGAGTGACAACTATTAATTTTGTATTGACTGTAATCCTGTGTTCTATGTCATTGGGATCGATACATAATGTGTCCGGGTCTATATCGGCAAATACTGGTGTTGCACCCAAATTATATGTTTGCAAAATCGAAGCCCAAAAAGTAATACTTGCAGAAATAACTTCATCACCTACTCCGACACCTAAAGCATACATCGCTTCCTTAATGGCTGTAGTCCCATTGGGGCTGGTAAGCCCATATTTTTTTCCAAGATTTGTTGCGTATTTTTCTTCAAATTCTTTAGTAATATTCAGACCAGACATATTCTCATCGCGCATGACTTTTATAACTGCTTTTTCATGCTCTTCTGTAATTATTGGCCATTTGAACAACGCTTCCTGGTCTTTGAAAATGTTTTTTTCACCATTCAATAGCGCTAAATTTTCACTCATTTCTTATTTATTTTTATATAGTAAGTTTATAAATTGATTTCTAAACGTGTGAAGTTTTGTGGTATATTAAATTGCTTTTACAGAGTTAGATAGCAACCCTAATTCCGTTAATTCACAAGTAACTACGTCACCATCCTTAATTTCCGAAATCCCATCCGGAGTCCCGGTACAAATTATATCTCCCGGCATTAGTGTTACTATTCTTGAGGCAAACGCTATCAATTGAGGAATTTTAAAAATCATCCGGGAGGTATTAGAGTGTTGCTTAATTTCATCGTTAATTTTTAAAGTAAGATCAATATTATTCGGATCTTTTATTGCTCCCGAAGGAATAAGAAATGGGCCAATTGGACAAAATGTATCATAGCTTTTAGATCGATACCAAGGGTGAGCTTTTTTCATATCATCCACCTGCATTTTACGGGCACTAACATCATTTATTATAGTATATCCAGCAATAAATTCATGAGCCTTTTCTTCAGGGATATTTTTCCCTTTTTTTGAAATTATCAATGCAAGCTCTATCTCATGGTCCACTTGTCCAATGCTCTTGGGAAAAACAATGGTGCCGTTGTGAGGAAGAAGTGTATTTGCCGTTTTCACAAATAGAATAGGTTCGTCAGGAATAGGATTGTCACTTTCCGCTGCATGTGCAGCATAATTCACTCCAAAACAAAGAATTTTTTGAGGGTTTGCTATTGGGACTTCAATTTTTAATTCTCCGCTAATAATACAAGAGTCTATTAGTCCGGAAATTTTGGCTTTTTCTATAATTTCATTTATAAACTCAACATTAAACAGTCCTTTTGTAACCATTGTTTGTAAGGAATCAAGTGATTGGGTATCACTTAATTTTGTGAAATTATAGGTTTCACCTTTTAATGAGATTCCTATCTGTAGTAGATTATCTTCTGATACGAATTGAAATAATTTCATTGTTTTTTTATTATTTAAATTATGGTTGACCTTATTTTTAAATGTGAATTAGTGAGCTTTAAAAGTTTAATCATGCATTTTACTTCTCTTTCAATTGTGAATCGAAGTGCTGCGAAATGTAACAATAAGTTCAAAAAAAGCATCCAAAGAATACATGTTTTATTCATTTCGTTTTCTCAAGAACAAGCTAAAAAAATGGATAAAAACATCCGTTGAAAGCCGATGCAAATGTAAACATTCGTACTTAAATCCAAGAGACCAATTAAATTATTTTGAGTTAGTTTACAGTATATAATTCTTCAGAAGATTGAGTATATTATTGGGAATGATTTAGAAAGAACAATGTCCATTTCTTAAAACGTTCTTGGTCTCTTTTGGACGTTTGTAGTGGAGGCTTCTTTATGATGTCAGCTTAATATATTACTAAACTCTCCTTAAAAATTGTATTACAGAACTGCAATAAATAAACCCTCTTAAAAAAAGAAAATAGAAGGTTAAAAAATACTACCGCTTTGCTTCCATTTTTAGGATCGCACGATCAATATGTATTATAATCTACAACCAAATCAAATTAAAAGGAGAGTATTTTATATAAATTTCAAATTTGTTCATCATTATTTATACATTTAAAACTTGGATAATTAATGATAATATTATAAAAAAAATTAAGATTTATACCAACTCTATAACTATCTATTAATATGAAAAAAAATGTTCTACTTTCTTTCTTTGTGATAACTCTATTTTCATGTAGTGAAAATTCTACAGTAGACAAAACACTTGAATCTTACGTATATAAAGAAAATTTTAAATCCAATGAATTAAACGCCTGGGCTTCTTATCCGCTTTGGCAAGATACAGCCTTTGATCCTAATATAAGACCTGACAATATTGAGCCTGCTGATTCAAATATATCCCTTGTTGAAAAGGTTACTCCATTTACCAATGTTGATAATTATGCTGGTGCTCAAAAATTATTAGATGCATATCTGGTGCCTGGATCATATGTAAAACTCCGGTATTATTTAAAAACCGAACTCAAACCAGAATTTTTCAAAATCAGACTTGCAGCTGGACCAGATGGCAAAGTAGACTATACTATAACCAACCCTCAAACAAATAAATGGATTAACGCAGAAGCCAGTTATGATGATTTTATCAAACAGAATCCTAATCTAACCAAAGGTAAGATCAAGGTGAATGCGCTTGCTGTATTGGCAAAATTCCCAAAAGCCGATCCCGCAATGCCTATTTATTTCGGCCTCGATGATATTGAATTAAAAGGCTTTAAAAAAGTTTCTTTTAATTTTAGCCAGCCCGAGATGTTGAGTTTATCAGAATGGAAGCCTTTCATTCCTAAAAAACATTATGAGAAGGGAGAAACTTTTACTCTAGTAGGAGATTGGCCTATAGGTGCGAATAAAATTTCTTTAAAAATTGCTTCTTTTACTAAACAGACAAATACAATATTCAGCCAGGATCTTAATAAAAATGGCAACAAGTGGGATGCTGATTTCAAACTCTCATTTCCCGAAGGTTTGTACCTGGCCACGTTGGAAGCATACAAAGACAGTCAGAAACTTTCCGACACCCAGTTTACTTTTTTTTTAAAACCAGAAAGTCTTGGTGGGAGTCATCCCAGGCTATGGTTTGATGAAAATGGGGAAAGTAAATTAATAACCAGATTAAAGAGTAGTAGATTTAAAAATGTCAAAGATGACATACTTTCTAAAGCAAAAGAAATTCGAGAAGGAAATCCCGTAGATAGCATTGTTTATGACATGGACCAGTTTCCCGGGGCGGATATTTTTCCCGCTTTTGGATTAGCAAACATAGTACCTTGGTTCGCCCGAATCGGTGAGTGGAGAAGGGGTGTTTATTACAACGCCCTTGCATATAAGCTATTGGGCGACAAGCAAGCTGGCGAATATGGAAAAAACCTGCTGGTAAAGATTTGCGACTTTCCGGTCTGGCTCCATCCCTGGTGGAAGGAACGAGGACAACATATATATTATCCCATCGGAGAAATGGGAGGTGATTTTGCCATGGGTTATGATCTTTTATATGACGTTATGAGTGAAAAGGAGAGGAAACAGGTCAGAAATGCTTTGGCAAAGCAGGTAGTTGAGGAGTGTCATAAAGGATATGTAGAAGATAATCTGGTTACAAATAATACTTCAAACTGGGTGGCTCACATGACCAGCGGATCAATGATGTGCCAGGCTGCAATGTATGGTGATGATGATGAAATGGATATTGAGCCATATTTTACGGGAGCAATTCTGAAGGCTCACGATATGATACAGAAATCCATCGGAAACGATGGATCTTATGGTGAAGGGTACTCATATTTTAATTTTACAATGTTATCACTTGCAAAGAGCCTTCCTGCTATGGATAACGTTTTCAATATTGATATGTCAGAAAAAATTAAAGGTTCATATAAAGAGCTTATCTGGGCTGGAAATATGAAGGCCAAAGAAACATATTATTTTGGAGATTCCGGAAGTGACTTAGGTCCTTTCACTAACTGGGCCTGGCTCTTGGCAAAACATAAAGACCCCCTTCTTGGATGGTTCTATAACCACTTAAAGAAAGATGAAACTTTTATGGATGCTCTTTATGAAACCAGAGATGTTCCTATGGACGATCCTTATGATGAGAACCCAGTGAAATTCTTCAGGAATGTTGGAACTACGGTATTTAAGAGTGGGTGGGAAAAAGACGACTTTATATTTGTCATGCGAACTGGGGCATTTTATAACCACCAGCATCTTGATCAGGGAAGTTTTTGGCTTGCAGATCATGGTAGTCTTTTTGTAGAAGAGCGTCATGGAAGCACCTATTATTTAGACCCTTATTATCAACCCTGGTATACTCAGCCTGTTGCTCATTCTACTATATTAATAAACCATAATCAACAGAGTCAGCGCGTAGGAGATCCTTTAGTATTTGCAGACGGTTTTAATGATCATGCATTTTTGTCTCATTTTCTCGACGGAAGTGATGTAGCATTTAGTTCGGGTGATATTGGAAAGCTTTACTGGGGGAAAGTAAACCAGATACGAAGAAATGTTCTTTACTTAAAACCACGAACTATTCTTATGCTTGATGTGATTAATCCCACAGATGAAGATGTGGATGTTACTCTTCTGTATCAAACCAATCACCTCAAAGATATCCATGCAGACCCATTGAAATCTACCATCACCAAAGAGAATAATGTGCTGCACATCAAGCACCTTTATCCAGAGAATCCTGAGAGCAAGGTTGTAGAAACACCTCATTATATATATACTTTATTAAATGAAAAACCCCTGGTCAAAGAAGGAATGCTTACAGTTACCTCTCAAACAGAAGGCAAACCACTGGTAATAGCAAATATGCTTACAACAACAGAAGGTGAAGAACTTGACATCTCTTATAAAAATAACAATGGTTTTCAATCCGGTGTTGTCAATGGAAGAAATTTTGCTTTTTCTACAATTCCTGGTAAAATTTACAACAATGATAATTTTGTTACCGATGCACTTATGCTGACATGGGAAGGTGACAATACTTTTGCTGCTATTGTCAAATCATTGAAGAGAGATGGGAAACTATTAATTTCTTCCGAGATCCCAATTACTTGTGAAATTTCTGGTGAGTCTATAAAATATTATCATCAGGAACGAGCGATTGTTTCTATTGGTGTCGAAAGTAAACCGATGTCTGTTACGCTGAATGGCACCGAAATCACCACATGGACATATGATAAAAACGGGGAAAATATAACAATAGAACTTCCCAAGGGGGATGGGAATCTTATGATTAACTAAGGTTTACTTACAATGAAAAAGTCAATCATACTGTCTTTGATGTTTATTGTGTTTCTAATCCCTTTTGTTAAAGCTGAAATTATAATCATGAAACCACAGGAAGACACACAATGGCTAAGACATGTCATTCCACTTCCTCAAGAGATAGAAATTCAGCGGAAAATAATCCTGAAACCTTCAGATATTTCGATTGTCGTACGGAAGAATGCAAACGATATCGAACGTAACGCAGTCAATGAACTTGAAAATCTCTTCAAGAGTAAAACTGGATTCGCTCCAATGGGTAAAAAATTCTCAATAATTATTGGCATAGCTGACCATAATGGAAAACTTAATGGCCATACTGTGAAAAACTTTGAACGGATGCAAAGTCTTCCGAATAGTGATCAGGCGTATATCATCCAATCGATTGACGATAACACTTTGATTCTGACAGCATTGAACGGAAAGGGCATATACTATGCTGTTGTCACACTTTGCCAGCTCCTTGAACCGGTTATGACATCCGATAAAATATCGATACCGCTTGCCAATGTGCTTGACTGGCCAGATATGGAAGAACGCGGACTCTGGAATTTCACAGACCCACAGAAATTCATACCATGGTTATCATCAATAAAACTTAATTACGGCAAAATGGTTACGACCAGAATCCACACAGTCGAAAAAGGAAAAAAGAATCATGCCACAATCGATAAAGAATTGATGAAGAAGGCTCGATTAAGTGCTTTCAATTACATGCCGTTTATTATGCATTTCAATTTCCTTCATGAGTACGGTCTTTTTAGGGAGTACCCTGAGCTTGCCGGTATTGGTGAGAGCGCTCTGGCAGGAAGGTATTTTGCCCATAAAATAGGCAATCAACACCGGGCACCATGCACTTCACAACCGCTATTCACCGAAATTCTCACTGAATGGATGATGGATATAGCCTCCCAAGATGCAAATGAGGTAAGCTGCTGGCTTAGTGAACGACCCGTCCAGTGTGGCTGTGATGAGTGTACTGCAGTAGGGCAGTTTGTTCTCGAAGCAAGGGCGTGTGTCAATGCCTGGCATAAAACACGCGAGGTCTACCCTGATTTTAATATACGCCTTTTCATATCGACCACAACAAATGAGAGATACCATCAGGTGATTGCGGAAGTCCCAAAGGAAATCAGGATTGAACGGGCTTGCGCAAACCGAATAGAACGTGTGCCCCACTTGCCAAGAGATTTATTGATTAACCCCCTCTTCGACTCCTATGCTGCTCAAGGACGGTGGATGGCCAGCTACGATGTCCCGCTCGGTGCTTACGGTCGTGTAGAAACACCAGAGTTTAAGGTTCCAAGCAGTACCGCACACCGTATCAAAGACTTTATTAGCCAGCTCAACGAGCGTGAGTATCAGGGCGCATATGGTATGGTGGCATGGGAAAATTTTGCAAAAGAAACCTATAACTTCAATACCAATGCTCTTGCTGAATGGGCATGGAACAAAAATGGACGAACCGAAAAGGAGTTTGCCGCTGCATGGGCAACCCGCGAGGGATACGCCAATCCAGAAGAAGTAAGTGAATGGTCAGAAATCATGGGACCTGTAGAGTTTGATGTCTATGATTCTGAATTCCCTGTTAGCTATTCATGGGGGCAAGCGACTCAGATGGTCAACGAACGCACAAGACCGATACTCGGAGAGGGGTTGTTCAGATATTACGCAAGCCCAGAAGATTTTGATGCTAAAATTGAAGCGTGCAACAATGCCCTTGACATAGCGCAGAAATTTCACAGCCCATACCTTGCAAATGAAACTGCTGTGGTGCTGTCGTATGTGAAATTAGCGCAGGCCATCTATCTCATTGCCGATCAAGTTGCAATCGACAATCTTTCGACACTAATTAGCCAAAAGAATCTCAGATCAAACATCAACATGCTTAATATAGCTGCAAAGGAAAATGTCTTGGCCATTTCAACATGGCGATCAGCATTAGGCCCGGAACCCTGGCATCGGCGAGTCTATGATGCAATCAAAGGAACGGAAACGACTGTCAGCGATATATCGAAAATTATTGAAGGGAAATATTTTTATTAAGTCGTGAAAATGATTAAGAAAAATGGTTAGAAATCTAATAAAAAAATAACTGGTTGTAGGAATAATGATGTCAGACGATGGGATTACGCTGGAAAATCAACTTTTGATTGAAGATGATGCGCCGGCTTGCAGCACTAATTGGCAGCGAAATATCCGGATGGAAATATAAAGAGGGTAACATAATAATTAAACATCCTGAAGGAGAAGGAAACCTTATGATTGACTAAAAAATAATTTTTTGACTTTTTTTAAGTGATGAAATTGAGTTATGGGAAACGGATTGTCAGATCAGGATACTCTGGTGGAATATTTGATTCCTGAAAAATTGGAAAAGGTTGTTATGACCGAGGATATCTTGTACCTTTCTGGTATGTGAATCCAATGGAGCGCTGGGAACATAAGGAAACATGAACTTATGAATTTAAGGTAGGGACAAAAAGAAATAATTACCATGTTCCGATTCTTATTGGCAGCATTCCTGGAAAACCTATTAGTTCCAATTGAAAAAGATAAAAAGAATCATGACATGAAACCGGTATGCCTGCCTGTCGGCAGACAGGATTATATGCTCTAACAAATAGTAAGCTTAATAAATATAAACACATGAAAATACTAACAAATCAGATTTTCATTTTATCATGCATCGTATTAACTACTTTATTTAGTTGCGATACAAAGGTTAAAAAAGAACTGCCAGAATCAGATAGTAAACCCTCTCAGATTACACTGACAAGTGTGGAAATGAATCTTGAATCGCAGTCAGGTGTATTGATTAACGAATCAGCTTTCTATACTTGCAAAAGTGGTGTCAATATGATATCTATCTATAGCAAATCAAGTAAAAGTGACAGGCCGCACATGGCATTTAAAAGGAGTTCCAGCGATAATGGCAAAACGTGGTCACACCCCGAGGAAATATGGACAGAAAGAGAGGTTGAAAGCAAATGGCACAGACGTTTTTCTATGCCAGGGTTTGTTGATCCTATCAGGGATGTGATGCTTACGATGCAATTACAATGTTTGGCTCCCACCCCCGATCCATATGAATCGGCAAAGTACTGGAAGATCTACTATGTACTCAGCAAAAACTGTGGAAAAAGCAATTACTACGAAGAACAGGTTATTACACAAGGTGAAGGATTTAATTCCAATCATCCTATGCCAGGGGTGTGGGAGAGTAAGAACTCTGCGTATCTTGGCGACAAAGGCTGTATTCCGATTCGCATATCAACGGGCGAGATCTTGGTGCCAATCCAGATCAATCTGATCAGTGCACAAAAAAGAGGTTTTTTCGAATCAGCAGTTCTTATAGGAACTTGGAACGAGGATGAAACACTGGATTGGCAGCTCTCCGAAACGGTTTCGGCAACCTCCTCTCAATCGCCTCGCGGTTTCTTTGAGCCGACGCTTGCAGAGATGCCAAATGGCAGAATTCTCATGGTCGTACGGGCTGAAGGAGGCCATAAGTGGTATTGCGTTTCCGGCGACCATGGCAGGACGTGGTCAAAGCCACAAGCGTGGACATATTCGAATGGCACATCATTTTTTTCACCCAGTTCAATGAGTCAATTGATAAAACACAGCAACAGCAGATTTTACTGGATTGGCAATATATTACCTAGCAGCCCGGAAGGGGGTGGGAATACTCCCCGATATCCACTTGTTATTGGCGAAGTTGATCAGGAAACGTTACTGCTGATAAAGGAAACTCTGTGTACTATCGACAAACGGAATCCGCATGATCCTGAAAGGATGCAGTTGAGCAACTTCTACGCACACCAGGATCGTGAAACAAGAGAGATAGTCCTCCATTTGTCGCCCTGGGGAAGGGACCCCAATCTGCCCCCCTACACTGGAAGCGCCTACCTGTACCGGCTAAAGGTGACAGATAAATGAACAACAACAAACAAACTTTTACCCTGCAGAAATTATGTAAATCAATAATGAAACGCTATGAAGAAAGTCGAATATCAACCTTTGTTACATGTTCCGATCAGAGAACTAAAATACTGGATAGCATGAAATTAAAATATGAGCATCATTACTATTCTGTTTTAAAATAATATTCAAAACTATAATTAGGTACATACATATGTATAGAAATATATTAAAATTATTATTGATCTCCAGTGCGGTTTCATTTTTATGTAATTGCACTGGAGATCAAAGTAAAGGTCCATCCAACAGGAAATCATACCAGTTGAAATTTTCTGCTGAAGTACTGTTTATGAATTCGACTTCCAGGGGAATAGTATTCTCAGATGATGGGATTACGTTGGAGAACCAGGTTCTGATTGAAGATGATGCGCCTGCTTGCGGATACAGTGCTAAAGACGGTTCAATCGAAGTATTAAAAAAGGGTGTCGTAATTAAAAAATTACTTCACATAGAAGAACTACCTGTTGGGCCGGCAAGAATTGCCATGCTGGTCTATCCCGATTTTCCTCCGCAGCCTAATAATGGTCGTCATCTTTTGTTTAATGTAAATGGCCATGATATAGAATATGAAGTTAAGCATTTCTGGACTGATGTTCTGGTTCCAGCTTCATATTTACATTTGGGGGATAACGTTGTCACGATACGTACAATTAAACCCGATACCCGTTTTAAAATCTGGATTGCACTTGATGAAAATTACCACATCGGCTCAAGTGACCGGTTGGTTCATCCTAATCGAAGTGCCCGCAGTGTGGATGATGGAATAACATGGGATTTTGATCACTTGGGAAAAAAAGGAATTGCTGATGGTGAATATCCAATTCGTCTGAAGCTATCCAATTATCACACCTCAGGGTGGTTGCAATCACAAATAATTGATATGGCCGCAAATTCAAATGTAGAAGGTATAAAGCAACCCGTTATAATAGAAGAAGCAAAATTAAAACTGACACAACAGTTACTGGAAAATACTCAAATAGAAATAAAAGCAAGAACTGGAGATACACATTTTTTCTCAGAAGAAACTTGGGAAGATTGGAAAATTTGTATAAATGGAAAAATCCCCCAATCACTGATAAGTAATAGGTTTTTACAATTCAAGATAGCGTTTATCACACGTTCAACATCAGCGTCACCTCTTTTAAAAGAAGTTATCCTGGAAACCCAATACAAAATTAAAAATAAGAATATCTCTCAAGGAATTAAGGTTGTAGAATTAGTAAATAAACCAAAACTAAGAAGCTCTCTCGATTTTGAATATGAGAATTCTCTCCATCCAAAACTCAAAGAATTTAGAACAAAATATAAGCTTGATGAAGTGATTGAAGATTGTAGGACCGAGTTTGAAAAAATGTTAAAATTAAAAAGCTGGGTATCAAAACAATGGCATTGGCGTCTGCTCCAACCCGAGGAAAATAAAGTTGAATGGGACGCCCTGAAAATTCTTAAAAATGACGAAAACGGAGAGGTTAGTGGAGGTTATTGTCTGCATTATGCCATTGTCTATATGCAAGCTCTTCAAAGTTTTGGATTTCATGCCCGAATTGTAAATGCAAATTACTCAGTTTGGGGTGGTCATGAGTTGACCGAAGTTTGGTCAAATGAATTTGGTAAATGGATCCTGATGGATCCAAATTTTGACACTTATTTTGCTGATAAAGCAACAGGAGTTCCTTTAAACACTTTGGAGTTGCATCAAATATTCTTAGAACAATATTATCCGGACGAAGCCATCGATAGAGATAACTGGTCCAGAAAAGAATTTGTTAAGCGCGTGGAATCAAATGGAACACCCCAATCTGTTGTTTGTATGGTTGGTGGCGGTGCTCAAGGTGGTAGTTTGGCAGAATATGAATGGTGGAAACCTGTAGTTGAATTATTCCCATATTGCGGGGGCTATGGATTTCTAAGTACCGGTTATTTCAGAATGTTACCCAGAAGCAATTATTTATCCAAACCTTATCCGATGCCTGTAAACCATGGCAGAAATATTCACTGGGGGTGGAACGGATATTATAGCTGGTATGATCAACAAACACCTCGGGCGCAGGAATTTGATCAATTTACCAATCGCCCAAACGATTTATACTGGAATTTGAACGAAGTGGATTTTTCAGCAGCCTTAATAGACAATGACAAACTTCTAATTACATTGACTACAAACAGTCCACATTTTGATCATTATGAATTAGAAATAAATGGAATAGTAACAACATTAAATAATAATCATTTTTTAATGAATTTAATTCCGGGCCTTAATGAAGTAAAAATGCATGTGGTTGATGATATGAATAATAGAGGTGCGGTAAGTTTGCTGGAAATTAAAATTGGGAATAATGAAAAGACGTGATTTTGTTAAACATTCCGGAATGTTAGCGTCAATCTCCATAATGCCATTATCAGGAATGCAAATATTGAGTTCTACCAATAGCCTGGAAGGAAGTATTCCCAATATGAATCTTCATTGGCAAAAAATGAATACCAAAAGACCATTTGCCCCCGATGTTGATGACAATGGAATGTTATGGCATGGTCATGATACGCTGTTTTGCTCTGATCTGGATAAAAACAATACTGAGAAAATCGATAGTACCTATCTGGAAGGAAAATTTCTTAGCAATGTATTATGCCAGGGTGAAAAAATTTATATTGTTGCCCAAAAATCACCTTTTATTTATGTTTATCACAGGGATAAAAAGACTTGGGATCGTTTCCCACTTCCTGAGCCAGAGAGCAATATCTGGTATGGCGTTCGGGTACCCGGGGATCCTAATCTTTACTTGTATGCACGGAATCTTGGGAAACTGATTGTTTGGGATACCAAAGTGGATAGAGGCACTGTCATCCCATATCCTGAGAATTTGGATCTTGCGTCGGGTCGTTATGTTGAACAGGATCAGGCGATTTATTCGTTTACATTTGATGCCAAACCCTCCAGGCTCATTCGCTTTGATCTAAAAAAGCAAGTTTATGATGCAATAATCCCAACTCCGGATCCTGATTTAGAGATCACAGGTGTCAACCCTATTGGAGATAAATTATATTGCGCCGATCGATTTACCGGTAGGATATTCTCTTTTGATTTTGTTAACAGGAAATGGGGAGAGCCCGTGATAGCACCTGGGATTGGGAAGGAATTCGGTTTCGTGGGTTCGGGATGTTCGTATCGCGGTTTAGCACTATATTGTTTATCTACCTATCGAGGAAAAATGACCTGGGATTTTGATAAAAATAAATACATTTCCAAAGAAGATGAGAATATCGGTATTGATGGCATTATTCATCATTTCCTAAATAAATATTTAGTATTCGATCCTGTTCAAAATAAATTCGGATATTTAGAACCAAAAACAAATGGACGGTATCCGCTTTTATGTTATTCTATTGTTCATAAAGACAAATTAATAATTACTGGGTTTGATATCTGGAATCATGAAAAAAAGATTCCGGAGATGGCAAACCAAGGTGAGTTATTAGTATTTCACAATTAGTTAAAACAGTAAACTTTTAATGAAAAAATTATATTATTTTGATTGTAACAGTTCTATTGGGAGAGTAGCTTATCCGCTGCTCTATGATATTCCCGATGTAGAAGGATTACTTAAAGAAATGAAAACTGCCGGAATAGAAGAGGCTCTTGTTTATCATATAGTCGCACGTGATGGGTTTCCTCCAACTGGGAATTTAAAGTTAATGGAAGAAATAAATAACATCCCGGAACTGCATCCAGTATGGGTTGTTTTACCCCATCACACTGGAGAAATGCCTCATCCTGATAAGCTCTTGCAGGAAATGAAAAATAACAATGTAAAAGCAGTTCGAATGTATCCTAAAGAAAATTATCATAGTTTTTCAATATCGGAATGGTGCTCCGGCAAACTTCTGGATGCATTGGAAGAGGAGTGTATTCCGCTTATCCTTGATATGGAAACTGTAAGCTGGGAGGACGTAAATACAATACTTTTCAATCACAAAAAACTCAATGTAATAGCCTCTAACTGCACCTATAGAAATAACCGATATATATATCCCCTCTTTGAAAAATATGAAAATCTTTTTATTGAATTGTCACGGTTCATGGGAACTGGAGCAATAGAGGATGTCGTAAAAAATTTCGGTTCATATAATCTACTTTTTGGAACAAATATGCCTCAATATACAGGCACAGCAGCAGTATCAATTCTCACTTATTCTGATATTGATCAAAAGGATAAACAAGGCATAGCAGGCGGGAATCTTAGTAAAATTTTAAAAGAGGTATGGAAATGACAGAATATTTTAATCAAATACACAATGGAATTCCAATAACTGATGTTGAGATAATTGATTTGCATGCTCATCTTGGTCCTATTGGCATGATGCACATCCCACAAAATGATGTGAATAGTATGGTAAGAATAATGGATATCTGTGGAATTGATAAGACAGTACTTTCGCCACATACTGGTCTTGATTCAGATATTGTCCTTGGTAATAATATGATGTTGGAGGCAATAAATGAACAAAGGGGCAGAATATATGGAGCTTGCATGGTAAATGGAAATTATCCTGAACTTTCATTGGATGAATTAAACCGTTGCTTTTCTGAAGACAAGGACGTGAAAATGATTAAAATTCATCCTATTTTAAGCTCCTCAAATATGAAAGATAAAAGGATGGAAAAAATTTATGAATTTGCTTCTACACGCAAACTTGTAATTCTTGTTCACACCTGGCTTGATGCAGACCAATATGGGAATCAGGATATTTTTGCTGAGGTTGCAAAAGACTATCCTGATATAAAATGGATTATGGGACATTCCGGAGGTCCTCATGGGAGTTTTCATGCTGTTGAGCTAGTAAAGGAAATTGAAAATATTATTCTTGATATTACGCTATCAACGATTCCTGCAAGGCAAGTTGAGTATTTTGTTTCTGAAGTTGGTTCTGAAAAAATTATTTTCGGTACTGACATTCCATTTTTAGATCCCAGGCCACAAATTGGCAGGATTGGTCTGGCAGATATATCCCATCAGGACAAGGTAAATATATTCAGTGCTAATGCAAATAGATTAATTGATTTCAAATAGTTAGCAATGAAATTCACTAAATTGACTTCATATAGTAAGAATCCCCCAAGGTATTCACTGAATTTGTTTGACATATATTCCAACCAAGGGGTTTGAGCTTAAAACCACATTGACAATAAAATTTGACAATAACCAAAAAACAGGAATTGACTAAAAAGAACTAGAATAATAGATACACTAAGTAAGAAACTACATTATCATCTAAAATATTAAAAGAATAAAAATGGACGAAGTACAAGGTATTCAATTACCAGATTATTTAGTAATAGGCGCCTATTTTATAATAATTATTTTTATAGGCTCATATTTTAAACGATATATAAAAAAGGCCAAAGATTATTTTGCTGCTGGAAATGTGATGCCATGGTGGCTTGCAGGAACTTCATTTTTTATGGCATCATTCAGTACTTTACTATTCGTAATTTATAGTGAAATAACTTATAAATACGGCATCGTTGGAATTATAATTTCTTGGATCGGCCCGATATGTATCCTTTTAGGAGGTTATTTTACAGCTCATCTTTGGCGGCGCGCTAAGGTAATTACACCGCTGGGTTTTATGGAAAAAAGATATAGCAGTGGTGTTCATCAGCTTTTTGTATGGACAGGCTTTCCATTGAGAATGTTTGATAATGCTCTAAAAATATTTTCAACTGCGATTGTTTTTACAGTAGCCCTTCAGGGTTCAGGTATAAGTGTAATACAATTCATGGTAATTGTTGGCATTATTATGATTGCCTATTCATTTCTTGGTGGACAGATGACGGTTATAATTACTGATTTTGTACAGGCAGTCATCTTGGTTATCGCTGTGATATTTCTATTTGTTCTGACATACAACTATGTAATTGCTGATTTTGGGAGTTTTGGAAGTTTTATTTCCAAACTGCCGAAGGATTTTTTAAATCCAGTTAGAGAACCCTATGGGTGGTCTTACCTCTTATTTACTGTATTTATCATAACACTACTTACTTACAACGCCAGCTGGTCTCTTGTTCAAAAATATAATACTGTACGCAGTGAGAAAGATGCAAGGAATATGGTTTATTTAATCGCCGGCTTAATGTTTATTGGGCCACCTATTTTCTTCTTTCCAGCTATCGCAGCTCGCATTATCCTTCCTGATCTGATAGATGCCAAAGAAGTTTATGCAGCAATTAGTCTTAAAATTCTTCCCGTTGGCATGATGGGCTTCATATTAGTTGCTCTGTTAAGCGCAACAATGTCAACATTAGGCTCGGAATTTAATACCCTTGCAGGGATTCTAACTCGTGATTTTTACAAAAAGAAAATTAAACCTGATCTCTCAGAGAAAAATGAAGTGGTTTTTGGCCGTATGGCAACGGTGAGCATCGGAATTGTGACAATTTTACTTGCTATTCTCTTGAGCTTTTTCAGGGGGTTAACCTTGATGGATATAATGTTTCGCTTTTTTTCAGCTTTCGGGCCACCAATTATGATTCCGTTAATATTCGGATTATTGATTAAAAAGTTCAACGCACGAGGAGTTATTTGGGGTGTGATTGCAGGTGCAACTGTTGGCATAGTATTAATAGTGGCTAATTTTATTCTAGTCAGTATCTATTCTGAACAAATGGCAGTTCATTCTAAAACTGAATTTTGGTTAAGAAGCGGCTGGAACTCAGCAGCAACAGTGTTGAATGTATTGGCAACTATTTTTGGTATGTGGCTTGGTACAATTACAAAACCCACTCCACCAGAAGAAAAAAATAGAGTAAATTCATTTTTCAATGATTTGAAAATCCCATTTCAAATGGAAACAGCTGAGAAAGAAAATGCAATTTCACCCTTTAGGATAATTGGTTTTACATTGGCCATATTTGGAGTTATAATTGGTTTGATTTCATTTATTGTTTTATATGTTTATAATAATACTGAAGCATTTTGGATAGATTTGATTTTGGGTTTATTGTTGATACTACTAGGTAGCATTATGTGGTTAAATTCTAAAAAAAGTAGAGGTTAAAGAATTTTTGAAACTCTCGTGAACCTCAACAAAAACTAATGAAAATGGAAAGTGAAGAAACGGAATATTCTATCTTCAAATTTGCTAAATCGTGAAAGTATCAGGAGAATGTAAAAACCTTATTTGGCTGATAAGCAGCATGACCTGAGATTATAATGAAGAAAATTGCATAAAAAGAAAGAGTAGATTTTTTTTGCATCGAAAAGAAAATTGATCCCGTTGTGCAAATTGGAGTCTATTTGAAAAATCGATATTATAATAAATACACAAAAAAAGAAAAAGTATTATGTCATTTAAATTTGGAATTATTGGAACAGGTATTATGGGTAAAGCCGGTGGAAGAATACTTCAATTGGTTGACGGCGTAGAAATAGCTGCTTTGGCAGACATGTCGGAAAACACACTGAATGAAGCAGCAACAGAGTTTAACGTTTCCGCCACCTATAAAAATTATCAGGATATGCTTGAAAAAGAAGATCTTGATGCCGTTTATGTCGCAACTCCCGACCAATATCACAGAGATATTTGTATCGACGCTTTAAATTCAGGTTGTAATGTATTGGTTGAAAAACCAATGACGACCAAACAGGAAGAAGCTGAGGATATTTATAAAGTTGTACAGAAAACAGGTAAAAAATTTCAAGTAAATTTCAATCACCGTTGGCTTGCTCCCTATCACAAAATAAAGGAAATGATAAATGATGGTCAGCTTGGCGAACCAATTATCGGTTACGCAAGAAAAAACAATCCTATTACAGTTCCTACAAGTATGTTGGCTTCGTGGGCAAAAGATAGCTCACCGGCCTGGTTCATGAGTTCACATGATATAGATTTAATTGTTTGGTGGTTTGATGCAAATCCAGTAGAAGCATATGCTAAGGGAATCAAGAGGGTTTTAAAAGCAAGAGGCATGGATACATATGATGGAATACAATCTTTGGTCACTTTTGAAAACGGACAGTTTGCAACATTTGAATCAGCTTGGATCTATCCTAGTTCCAGCCCTTATATGCCTGATTCATTTATGGAAGTAATAGGCACAAAAGGAACCACTCATGTCAATAGAAAGGACGAAGCAATTGACGCAATTCTTGAAGATAAATTTACTTGTCCCAGAACATTCCTGAATTATAAAGTATTTGACGAATGGGTCGGTGCAATGCCGTCATCGGTTAGGTCATTTGTAAATGCCTGTAAAAATAATACAGAAACTGTTGTAAATGCTAAAGAGGGTCTGAGAAGCACAGCTATCCTTGATGCAATACACAGATCTTTGGCCTCTGGGAAACCAGAAAATATAAAGCTTAATATATAGTAGAGGTTGAAAACTACTTTTATATTTTGAGGCAGGTATACCAGACGGACAATTACGATTAATTAATGGCTGGATAATTAATTTTGAAACAGCTCAAAAACCTCTGAGATAAGAAGGTGATAAAGGCTGGTATTTTGGACACTTTCGCACAGGACAAGAAGCCATTATAGATAGAGGATATCACTTGAAGAAGCAAATCAAGGATACTCAAATTATACTAACAGACCCATTAAAGGTAAATGCGACAGCCTATCAAAATAGGAAAATAAAAAGATATTTATAGCATAATACTAAAAATAAATCCAATCATCTGGAAAAAAGGGATTAAAACTAATTACTTAGACCGGACTTTTTAGTCAAACAAGTAACTCGAACTGATTCAGGATAAAATATTGGATCACTTATATAAAAACAAAATGAAAAGACGTAATTTTTTGACTGGATCTGCTGTCACAGTACCAGGAATGCTTATTGGCATTAACGGATGTGTGACAAAGCAGGAGAAAAATGTAACAGAAAATAGGTTAGAGGATGGATTTGAAAAAATCACCGGTCATACCCTTGAAAAACTTCTGGAACATTATCGGTACCATCTATTTGAGGACTTTCTGCCATTCATGGATAGATATGTTGTTGATCATAAATATGGCGGGTTTATGTGCAATACCAATAGAGATGGTATCAATATCAACCAAAACAAAAGTGCTTGGTTTGAAGGACGTGGGATTTGGGTATACTCTTTTCTATATAATAAATTAAAAAAAGATGAAAAGTATTTAGAAATAGCAAGAAAGTCAGTTGAATTCATTTTAAAAAATGAACCCTCAGGTAATAATTTTTGGCCACGGACATTCACAAGAGAAGGAAAACCTATTGGCAATGTTGCTACTGATATATATGGTAATCTATTTATAGCAAATGGCTTGACTGAGTATTCACAAGCATCAGGGGAGGACAAGTACTGGGATAAGGCCAAGGAAATATTATTAAAATGCATGAAAATATATAACCAGCCAGAATATAAGTATGTTGTAACATATGGACCACAGGCCGAACATGCAATTGGTCCCAGAGTACTTGGACATTGGATGGTAATCATTCGATTGGTAACCCAGATGCTGGAATATAGGTCTGATCCGGAGCTGGATAAAATCGCTGATGATAGTATTGATGCAATAATAAATTACCATTTCAATCCCGAGTATAACCTTTTCAATGAAGTATTAAACCACGACCTTTCGAGACCTGAAGGCCCTTTTTCCCAGTTTGTCTACACAGGGCACGCTATTGAAACCCTGTGGATGCTATTATACGAAGCTGAAAGGAGAAAAGATAAAAAATTATTTAACCTTGCCGCAGAAAGATTCAAGTGGCATGTTGAGATTGCGTGGGATGATGTTTACGGGGGTGTATTTCGTGCCCTAGATAATGTAAACGATAATATATGGAAGACGGATAAAGTGCTTTGGGCACAAGAAGAGGTATTGATTGGATCGCTTTTTATAATCGAACATACAGGAGAAGAATGGGCGAAGCAAATGTTCGCAAAGATGTATGATTATGTCATTGATAAATATCCTCTGAAACAGTATGGCTATCCCCTATGGATACTTGGAGCAGATAGAAAGGTTACTTTCGAAGAAGAATATAGTAGAGTAGGAAATTTCCACCACCCCAGACATCTTATGCTTAATATATTAAGCCTTGAGAGGATACAAAATAGGAAAGTTTGAATTCCAATAGGTTAGCGAGTGCAAGAAATGATTTGAAAAACTCATGGAAACCTTTCGAGTTATATAAACAAATTTAGAGAGGCTGTAAAACTATCTCAATCTGAATGATTTTTTTCAGCGGTTTATAATTGTTTGATACCAAATAAAACCTAAAGAATTAAATTTTAATATCATATTGTTGCCACAAGCCCGGTATTTCAATACTTAAATTATCTCGATTTTTTATAATTTTGATACTGTATAAATACAATTTCAAAATTCAATTGATTAAAGCCAAACATTTCATTTTACACATAGAAGTCTTGCAGATCAAATAGTAATTTTATAAATTTGCATCCCTTTTAACAAAAGTGAAATATAAGAAAATGAGAAAGGACATTCATCCAAAGTATTCAGAGGTAGTTTTTCACGATACACAAAGTGACGCTAAATTTTTGACAAGATCAACAATGACCTCTAAAGATAAAATCAAGTGGGAAGATGGCAAGGAATATCCACTGATAAAAATCGAAGTTAGTTCAGCATCTCACCCTTTTTATACCGGCAAGAAAATTTTTGTAGATACTGCTGGTAGAGTTGAGAAGTTTAATAGACGATATAAAAATAAAAAGTAATATTTTATATTATAAATTGGTCTCCATTATATTAATATGTAATGGAGACTTTTTTATTTTTATGAAATGAACATTATTCTTTTTGACCTTCCTGCAACCAAGGTCAATTTACTCCCTTTTACTTTTACAAGACCAATTGCCGATATCAGAGTAGGCGCCCTTACTATTAAAGAAAAGTGGAAAAAGTGGTTTCCGGCAGACTATTCTTACTTAACAGAAGACTACCTCTCTCAAAAATACCCCTCTCAAATATCTTCAGAAAACTTATATGTCAATGGATGCATATTGCCCAATGAAGAACTGATACTGGCAATTCGTGCGCTCAAAAAAAACCAATACCTAACCAAGGACGGGCTGCTTATTGCATTTTATGGAAGTATTGATTCAATAGAAGAATTGAGTTTAAATAAATTTTTTGCTATAAAGAGGAATGCACTGTTCAGACACAATTTTATAAGCATTCAATATGTTTATGATATATTTATTTATAACAATATTGCCAACCGGAGTGATTTTCTTCTTTTAACCAAAGGAAGAACAAGCCATAAAATTGAAGACCCGCATACCATTTTGTATAATGATAAAGATATATTTATAGAAGAAAATGTAAATATTAAATCGGCAATATTAAATGCAGAAAAAGGTCCAATTTATATTGCCGCAAACTGTGATATTGGTGAGAATTCGGTAATCAGAGGAGCATCTTCTATTGGAGAAAATGCCTCCTTAAAAATGGGTGCACGAATTGTAGGTGACACTACAATAGGGCCCTATTGCAATGTGGGGGGAGAGATTAGCAATTCCGTATTTTTTGGTAACAGCAACAAGGCACATGATGGATTTTTGGGGAATGCTGTGATTGGTGAATGGTGCAATTTAGGCGCTGACACCAATGCTTCCAATTTAAAAAACGACTATAAAGATGTGCGAATATGGAATTATAGCCAGGAAAAATTTACTGCCACAAACAGGCAGTTTTGTGGATTGATGATGGGAGATCATTCAAAGTGTGGCATCAATACTATGTTCAATACGGGAACAGTGGTTGGGGTGAGTTCAAATATTTTTGGGGGAGGATTTCCTCGTACATTTATACCCTCATTTTCGTGGGGAGGTGCTGGAGGAT
>CAYREN010000015.1:0-28195 GCA_964423255.1 uncultured Roseivirgaceae bacterium
CATAAAGCTCCATATTAGTCATGGTGGGATGAATAGATAATCGAACCCATCCTGGTTTTTCCGAAAGATCCCCTTCTTTAATTTTATCTGTAATTTTATGTGACATTTCCCGGTTCATATTCAAAAGATAATGACCATAGGTTCCTGCACATGAGCAACCCCCTCGTACTTGAATCCCAAAGCGATCATTTAATAATTTTACCATCAAATTGTGGTGAATTCCTTCAATATAAAATGAAAACACACCAATTCTTTTCAGTCCATTGTCACCTAGAATATTTAATCCCTTAATTTTTCTCAAGCTCTCGAAAATTATATTTATCAGTTCATCTTCTCTGTCGTGAATTTTTTCCACGGTCATTTTCTCCTTTAACTGAATACTCAAGGCAGTACGAATGGCTTGTAAAAATCCTGGGGTACCTCCGTCTTCACGGATTTCGATATCGTCAAAATATGAATGCTCGCCCCAGGGATTTGTCCACAGCACAGTGCCTCCTCCGGGGTGATCGGGAATCCTGTTTTTATAGAGATTTTTACAAAATACCAATACACCGGAGCTTCCCGGTCCACCCAAAAATTTATGTGGTGAAAAGAATACTGCATCCAGTTTTTGCTCTTTTTGGGGAGGGTGCATATCAATATTTACATATGGAGCAGAGGCTGCAAAATCGACAAAACAATAACCTCCAAATTCGTGCATGATCTCAGCCAATTGATAGTATGGAGTAATAATTCCCGTCACGTTGGAACAAGCAGAAAATGTCCCAATCTTCATTTTTCGGTCTTTATACTTTATTATTTCACTTCTCAAATTCTTTGGATCTATGCAAAGGTTTTCATCGGGATCAATTACTACGACATCGCAGATGGATTCTAACCAGGGTGTCTGATTGCTATGATGTTCCATATGTGTAAGAAAAACCACAGGCCTATCTTCTTCAGGAAGATGACAATATTGTGATAATCTCTCGGGGATTTTAAGCCCAAGTATTCTTTGAAATTTTGCCAGAACTGATGTCATACCAAACCCCGCGGTAATAATCACATCCTCTTCATCTGCATTTAGATGCTGTTTAATTAAATTTTGAGCCATATGATAGCAGGCGGTCATGGTACGGCCTGTCTCACTTGCTTCAGAATGAGTATTTCCAATCATAGGCCCGCACTCATTTCTTATTTTATCTTCGATGGGGCCATACAATCTTCCGCTTGCGATCCAATCTGCATAATTAATCTCCTGTTTCCCATAAGGAGATTCAAATGATGCATCTATTCCAATAATATTGTTCCTGAATTGTTCGAAATACTTTTGAAGCTCTGAAACGTCTTTTTGCATAATTCCTTTGTAAATATAATTATGGTAACATTTTTAATCCCCGTGAAGATAAAAGGATTATTATCAATCGGTAAAAGTAAGAGTTAGGTTTTTAACATTCATGGGTTTTTAAAACCTTTAAAAAGAGATTGGTCACAGTTGACCTTTGACAGATATCCTTTCTCTGCGGTGCAACATTTAATGCAATCTTGCAAATAGAAACAATTTAGTGTGATATTATAAATATTGGATCGACAAAAATTTTTTGAGTTGTATTTTCTTTTAGTGGCTTTTATTTTAATTATCTTTATTCTTTCCAAATATTATTTAACCCGGATATAAGCTTTGTTTTAACGAGACAGAACACTTCTAATGTAAGCATCCAAAATATTTGATGTTGAACATTCAAAAAATATGTCTCTTTGATCTATTATCAAATGAAAAAAATAATAATCATTGTTTTTGCGATAATTACGGCCTTTTTGATTGTTGGCTATATATTTATTCCACGGATTGCAGTAAGTATGATTACCGAATATGAACCCTTTACCTTTGACAAGGTACTTACGGATACAGTTTTATGCCGTAAATTTGGAATCGGTGACAATGCTAAACCTGAAGATTATGGATTTAAAAGCGACAACATCAATTTTCAGTCACTTGATGAGACCAAATTAAATGGATGGTTCATTCCTGCAAAAACTCTATCTGATCATTGTATAATCTTGGTGCATGGCAGAACATCAAACAGATTAAAAACCATGAAATATCTCGAGTTGGTCGATTCATTAAAATTGGATACCCTTTATAATATATTCATTCCTGATTTAAGAAATTCCGGAAAATCCCAGCCTACAAAAACATATATGGGCTACAAATTTGGCGAAGATGTGGTGTCATCCATATTGTTAATGAATAGCCAGTACAAACAAAATAATTTTATATTATATGGATTTTCTATGGGTGCAATGGCTATTTTGAATGCTACAGGTCGAAATGATTTAACTAAACTTTATAAAAATATAGCTATAGAAAAAATTATATTAGACAGCCCATTGGTGAATGTTAAAAAAACATTAAAAGCTGAGTCTCCAAGCGTATTATCTGCTAATATTATATTTACTGACATATTCAAAATGTACTCAGATCAAATCAAGGGATTTGGTGATAACATGAAATTATCTGCTTTATTGAATCCAGATATCCCAACGCTTGTTCTCCAAAGTAGAGATGATCATACAACAAGTGTTGAAATTTTAGAAGGTGAACTCAATACACTTGATAAATCAGCAAAAATAGAAACGGTTTATTTCCATGGCCCTGGTCATGTACAATTGTTTCAGGAAAAAAAATCTAAGTATATGAGTTCGGTAGAAAGCTTTCTTTTAGAATACGACAAACTATAGTTAATCTGAACGAGCAATTCTTCCTTCGTTTAACTAACAATTTTAACCTTTTATGAAAGTCATATATTTATTTGCATTAATTTGTTTTCTTTCTTCATCCTCTTGTGGTCAGTCAAAAAAAAACAATAAAACCATGGATACCGAACAACATAAATTCACAAACCATCTAATTGGTGAAAGTAGTCCCTATTTGTTACAGCATGCCCATAATCCGGTAAATTGGTATCCCTGGGGAAATGAAGCATTGGACAAGGCTAAAAGAGAAAATAAATTAATCATAATCAGCATTGGATACGCCGCCTGCCATTGGTGCCACGTAATGGAGCACGAAAGTTTTGAAAATGAGGAGGTGGCAAATTTTATGAATGACAATTTCGTGTCAATAAAAGTTGATAGAGAAGAACGACCAGATATTGATCAGGTATATATGAATGCTGTGCAGCTGCTCTCCGGCAGTGGTGGCTGGCCACTAAATTGTATTGCTTTGCCAGATGGACGACCAATTTATGGGGGCACATACTTTCCAAAAGATCAATGGTTAGATATATTGGCCAAAGTACTGGCATTTTCAAAACAAAATCCAGACAAAACAGAACAACAGGCAAAATCACTAACCGAAGGAGTGCAATCAAGCGAAATGATTTACCTTAGTCCAGAAGAGGCCTCATTTACATTAAAAGATCTGGATCAAATTTTTGACAACTGGAAAAGAAACATTGATTTTGTCCATGGAGGAAATAACCGTGCGCCAAAATTTCCAATGCCGGTCGGTTATCAGTTTTTACTTCATTATAATTATTTATCTCAAAATAAAGATGCACTCAAGTCTGTCACCACTACACTGGATAAAATGGCCGATGGTGGCATTTACGATCAGGTTGGTGGAGGATTTGCGAGATATTCTACCGATGCATTTTGGAAAGTCCCACACTTTGAAAAAATGCTTTACGACAATGCTCAGTTGGTGAGTTTATATGCTAAAGCGTTTCAGCAATCTAAAAATCCAAAATATAAAACCGTTGTTTCTGAGACTTTAGCATTTATTGAAAGAGAGTTGACTTCCGAAGAAGGAGGCTTTTATTCCTCCCTCGATGCGGATAGTGAAGGTGAAGAAGGGAGGTTTTATGTGTGGACAAAAAGTGAGATGATGAAAGTTTTGGGTAACCGTGCAGATTTAGTGATGGATTATTTTAATGTCTCTGAAAAAGGGAATTGGGAACATGGCAATAACATTTTGCTAATTTCCAAATCCGACTTAAAATTTGCTGCTGCGAATAATATGCCCGAAGATGAATTGCTCATATTAATTAGTGAATCAAAACAATTGTTACTAAAAGCCAGATCAGCACGAATACGTCCCGGACTCGATGACAAAATTCTTACTTCCTGGAATGCCCTAATGCTCAAAGGCTACATTGATGCTTATCGCATTTTTGACAAAAAAGAATACTTAAATACCGCCCTAAGAAATGCAGCTTTTATCAGCGATAAATTCATGACTGAGGATTATAGATTGGATAGAAACCATAAAAATGGCAAATCTTCCATCAATGGCTTTTTAGATGATTATGCATTTACCATTGAGGCTTTCATTGCTTTGTATGAAGCCACCTTTGATGAAAAATGGTTGAAAATTGCCAACCAACTATGTGCTTATTCCATTTCACATTTTTATGATGAAAAAAGCGGCATGTTTTTTTACACTTCCGACATAGACCCTGAACTTATCGCAAGAAAAATGGAAGTTTCTGATAATGTAATTCCTGCTTCCAATTCTCAAATGGGCAAAAATTTATTTGTTCTCGGGCAATATTTATACAATGATGATTTCATATCAAAGTCAAAAAGAATGCTGAATAATGTAAAAAAGACTACGATAGAAAATGGATCTTACTATGCCAACTGGTCCATCTTGATGGCTTGGTTTGCCATTGACCCATACGAAGTTGCAATTGTTGGTAAAGATTATGAAACAAAAAGGAAAGAATTTGATAATCATTATTTGCCCAATGTTTTTTTATCGGGTGGAAAAGATGAAGGTTCCCTGGCATTATTGGAAAATAAATTAGTCAAAGGCCAAACGACAATATTTGTATGCCAAAACAAGGCTTGTAAATTACCTGTGCAAGAAGTAAATGAAGCAATTAATCAAATCGTAAATTAATAAATTATGCACGCAGGAAAGAAATATACTATTTGGGAAATAATCAGGTGGACAAAAAAGTACATTTTTATTTTCATAGCTATTAGCTCAATTCCTGTAATTCTATATCAATTGTTTGGATATACATGGGTGGCCATTCCCTGGCAGCCTATTTCCCTTGTTGGTATTGTGGTGGCTTTTTATCTGGGTTTTAAGAACAATTCATCATATGAACGCCTCTGGGAGGCGCGTAAAATATGGGGTGGTATTGTCAATATATCTCGTTCATTTACAATATTGTCTCGTGACTACATCACAGATGAATTTGCCAAAAAATCGGTTGGTGATGAAGAACTAACTCAAATTCGCAAAACAATTATTTATCGTCATATCGCGTGGTTAAAAGCACTCACATTTCAGATGCGCAAATTAATGCCCTGGGAGCATCATTCTGAAATTTATAATACAATGAGAAAAGCGGCAGGGATATTTCCTGATGAAAAGCAATTGGACGATTTAAAACATTATTTGTCAAAAAATGAGTTTGAAAATATACTTAAAAAAGACAATAGAGCAGCCCAAATTATTAGTCTGCAATCCAAGCATCTGTTAAAATTAAAAAGACAAGGACTCATTGATGATTTTAGGCATATGGAGTTGGGAAGAGCACTCACCGAGATTTATGAATTACAAGGAAAATCGGAACGAATAAAAAACTATCCTTTTCCCAGACAGTACGCCAGTCTTAATTATTATTTTATCTGGATATTTATATCGTTGCTTCCATTCAGCATGCTCAATTCTTTTGCTGGAATAAGCTATGAATATTTTATTTGGTTGACTATACCATTTTCCACATTGATTTCCTGGGTTTTTCATACAATGGAAATGGTTGGAGAATATAGTGAAAATCCTTTTGAAGGTTTGTACAATGACATTCCTATCACCTCCATGGCAAGAGGCATAGAAAGGGATATCAGACAAATGCTTGATGAAACAGAGTTGCCAGATAAAATCGGTCCTTTGGGAGAAATGCAGATTCTATTGTGATGTCTTCTCAACATAATTCTACTGTTATTTTGAGACAAAGTGTGACTGGTCAAGAGTAAAAAGATGGTATTGGAGTTATGTTCCACTACCTTGATATATTATAAATTTTAATAATCTAATCTCATGAAAAAATTATATCAAATACTAGTACTTCTTTTTATAGTGATTTGGTTTTCTAACGATTTGTTTTCACAAGTTAATATTGATGCCGGTGACCCTCCCAACAATGCCGACATACCATATTTTTTTAAATCAAAATTATCAGACATTGAAGACGAATTGAAAAATGTAAAGCTTGGAAAATTTGAAACTATTGCCACCTCACCAGGTGGATTGCCATTGTATGCTGTTTATTATGGTGATAAAGAAGATTTACATTCAGCTGCTAATTATAATTCTGCAGTAGCTGCACGAAATCCAGCATTTTATGCAAAAAAAGACAGGTCCACTAAACCAGTAGTTTTTTTTGTCGGACCGGTTCATGGTCAGGAAATAGAGGGCATTGTCGGATTGGTAAATCTAATCCATATAGCAGAAACAGGAATAGACCACCGGGGAAAAGATTGGTCATCTCTGAAGAAAAAGATGGATAAATGCCGAACAATTATTATTCCCAGTTCAAATCCCGATGGGCGGAAAAGATGTCCATATGATAGTTTTATTGGCATCCCTACTGATATTATGACAAAATATGGACAAGGAACACGCTTAGATGGAACATCTTGGGGTTGGCCTCAGGCAAAATCAGTTCATCCAATGATGGAAAATGTTGGGATATTGGGTGCATATTTTAACGACGATGGGATTAATATAATGCAGGATGAATACTTTTATCCAATGGCAAAGGAAACCGCAGCCATCATGCAAATTGCTAGACTGGAAGCTCCTGACATTACCGTTTCACTACATTCTCACGAAAACGTCCCCTATATTTTACAGCCTGCATACATTGCCATGTTTATGAAAAACAGGGTTCATGAAATTTCTTTGAATTTAAATAGTCGTTATGAAAAAGCAGGGTTCGCCTTCATGCCTTCAGATTGGTTTTGGACACCCAAAGCAGATGATGAAAAGTTTCCACCAAAAACTACATTTAATCTGATAAGTGCATTGCATCATGTTTCCGGAACAATGGCCTTTACTTTTGAATGTAGTCACGGCTCTGTATCCAATGATGCTCCAGACCCAATAGTAAGTTATAGTGATATTTTAGATATCCAGTTGACTTTGTATGATGAGATGTTTGATTATATATTGAAAAACCGATTATTGTGGGAATAGCACACCTGGCACCTTGACAATGTTTATCGATATTGAATCGTTCTGAATAGAAAACATTATGTTTTTGATTTAGAATATAGAGTTATATAAAATCATCATGAAAAATATCAATATGGTCTCATTTATTATCGCTGTTCTATTTATCCTGGGTTGTCAAAATAACAATGATGATTTAAGAAAAAAGATTGATCCGAAAAATGACAATTTCATTTCTTCAGAAAAATTGAATTATAAAATTGATACCATAGCTACGGGTCTAAATAATCCATGGGGACTTACGTTCCTTCCAAATAAAGATTTGTTGGTGACAGAAAGAGATGGAGAAATTAGAATAATAAGAGATGACAAGTTGCTTAACCAAAAAATAACCGGTGTTCCCGAAGTTTATAGTAAGGGCCAGGGTGGCCTATTTGAAATACAACTTCACCCGGATTATGAGTCAAACGGCTGGCTTTATATAAGCTATGCCTCTCCGGGAAAAGGAGGAGGAAATACAGCAATAATGAAAGCCAGGCTGGGAGGTTTTAATCTCATCAATAAGGAGGTGATTTTTCAGGCAGAACCATATGTGAGTGGTGGAAATCATTTTGGTGGGAGAATGGAATTCGACAAAGAAGGGTATCTTTATTTTTCGGTCGGTGAAAGGGGAAATAGAAAAAATGCCCAAACATTAAAAAATCATTCGGGAAAAATACTTCGTATCCTTGATGATGGCAGCATTCCACATGACAATCCTTTTATCAACACTTCCGGAGCTAAAAGCGAGATTTACACATATGGAAACCGGAATCCACAAGGTATGGCTATCCATCCTACAAGCGGTGACATTTGGACCCATGAGCATGGACCAAAAGGTGGAGATGAGATAAATATCATAAAGGCAGGATTAAATTACGGTTGGCCTGAAGTTACTTTTGGTAAAAACTACAGTGGTACTACCATTACAAAATATACCACCAAAGAAGGTATGGCAGACCCGCTACATTATTGGGTTCCATCCATTGCTCCATGCGGTATGAGTTTTGTATCTGGTGATCTTTATAAAAGTTGGAAGGGTAATCTACTTGTAGGGTCATTGAAATTTCAGTATGTAGCCAGATTAGAATTGGATGGAGAAAAAGTAGTTCATGAAGAAAGACTTGTAGAAAATATTGGGAGAATTAGGGCTATCACCCAAGGACTGGATGGATACATTTACATAAGTACAGAAAGCCCGGGGATGGTGGTGAGACTAGTTCCACAAAATTGATAACTCTATTTGAGTTTACCTAAAAATAAACAATCTCATCTCCATTGGCATTTTTAAGATATAGGCTGAGAATTTTTTGGATGTCGAGATTATCGGGATAAGCGTTAATCCTTTCTTTTAAGGCATAAAATGAATTAGCCTGAAGATCAAAGGATGTAAATCCATGCCCCAGGTAGACTCCATTTTCTACCAGCAACAACGTTTTTTCATCTGCATTTCTACCCCTTCCAATGATGGCGTAAGTTTTCTTTTCTTCCTCCAAAGATTTAATTGCCAGTTCTACCCTGAGGTTATAATATTCAGGAGAAATTTTTCCACAGCATGCACCGTCACAAAGCCCAAGTTTATGGTCAAAGCAAGTTCCATCAGATTTTTGAAGGCCACTGAGTTTAGGGCAAAGTTTATGTTTTTTAATCATTTCATGCAAAACCACCCTACCCTCCTGGAAATTTCTGAATGAAGCCAATGCTGCCGAACCGAGTTGCATTCTGGCTATTGTAAGTCGTTCATATCCATTTCGATCTGTGTATTGAAACAAACCCTGGTTTTTGGAGGTATATTTTTGCGATCTATTATACTCAGGCCACAACCTTTTAATTTCCCCAGATTCCAGCAACAATGCAATCAATTCATTCCCGGTAAGCTCATAGCTAATGTTATGGATGTGCTCATGAAACAATCGTTTGTTTTTCCCAGAGTCTCCTGTGAAATGCCCGCTAATTCTGCTTTTAATATTTTTTGCCTTTCCGACATACACAACCGTTCCCTTCTTATTGTGAAAATAATATACGCCTGCTTTTACGGGAAGTTGATCAAATACCACTTTTGAAAGATTTGGAGGTAACGTGGCCTCTCTCGAATTTTTCTTGAGTGAATGCTCAATAAATCTATCTACATCTTTCTTTATTAGTATTTCCAGAACCTTGGCGGTCGCTTCTGCATCTCCCAATGCGCGATGTCGATTGTTGATGTTGATACCAAGTTCATTGGTAAGCGTGCCAAGACTATAAGACCTGAAGCCCGGGATAATTTTTTTCGCAAGGCGCACGGTACACAATTTTTTCCGGTCAAATTTTATGTTGAGATCATTAAATTCATTTTTAATAAACCCATAGTCAAAATTCACATTGTGCGCAACAAAAATCTTATCTCTCGTTTTGTCAAGAATAGTATCAGCTACCTCTTCAAAAGTAGGAGATGATTCCACCATTTCGTTGGTGATACCTGTCAGTGAAGTAATGAAAGGAGGTATATGCCTTTGGGGGTTGATCAAAGTTGAATAAGAATCTACAATCAAATTTCCATCGAAAGTTACAATAGCCACTTCGATGATTTTACTCGATTTTGCTGAGCCTCCCGTGGTTTCTATGTCAATAACAGTGTACAATGTAACTAATAATATTAGTAATAAGAGATGATATTTTCAAATATACCCAAATACAATAGTAAATTACTAATTCAAATTGCAAGTAAATTCAATTTGTGAAAGAGTTTTTACTAACTCATTATTATAAAAAAGATCATTGATTAAAGGAAATAACAACATTTCCCTTTTTATGTCCTTTATCGATATATCTATGTGCATCGGAGATTCGTTCCAACGAGTAACTTCGATCTAATACAGAAGTTAATTTTCCTAGCTCAATAAGTAGCTTGAGTTCTTTAAGAAGCATTTGAAGTTTAGGAACAGGCAAAATACCTGTAGCAGAAAATTTTGCTTTTTTTCTTCCAAACATTGAACTACCTATCATATTGATAAGAAGTGGCAACCCAAGAACCGGCGAAATGTAGACGCCATTTTTAGTTAAAGAGTTTTTGCAAAGGGTAAATGAACTTTTACCAACAGTATCATAAATGATATCGTAGATTTGAGCACTCTTTGTAAAATCTGTTGAAGTGTAGTCAATTACCTTCTCAGCTCCCAGTTCTTTAACCAATTTTATGTTT
This sequence comes from uncultured Roseivirgaceae bacterium, assembly GCA_964423255.1. GTDB lineage: Bacteria > Bacteroidota > Bacteroidia > Cytophagales > Cyclobacteriaceae > JAAUQL01. The sequence goes on from CAYREN010000015.1 coordinate 10,392, forward strand.
GTTCTACTGCAAACTCCAGTAACTTCAGCACCAAAATATTTGGCTAATTGCACTGCTGCAGTGCCTAAACTACCCGCTGCTCCAATAATTAGTACTTTTTGTCCCTTTTTTACATTTCCAATATTTTTAAGGAAATTTAATGAAGTTAATGCTCCATCGCAAATCGATGCTGCGTCCTCAAAAGTTATATTATTGGGTTTTATAGATATTAATCCATTTTCAGGAATACATAGATATTCAGCATTAGCACCAAAAGTAACAATGGATTCTCCAAATATTTGGTCTCCTGCTTCGAATAATTTTACATCATTTCCGGTTGCTTCAATTATTCCTGCAAACCCGGAACCAGGTACAGGATTTTTTGGTTTAGTGATTCCCAGAAACAACCTTCCAATTAATGGAAAACCTGTTCGCATCATACAATCAGCAGTTGTAACAGATGCAGCAATAACTTTTATCAGTATTTCATTATTCTTTGGTATAGGTTTTTCCACTTCATGAAGTTGAAGAACATCAGGAGATCCGTACTTTGTACTTATTATTACTTTCATCTTTTTCATTGTGCAGGATAGTTAATTTATGATTTATAATTGTTGAAATGTTCAGAATCATTAGCGTTTTTATTTTTCTGCTGACATTATTCTCCGAGAATTACAGATTTTTTTTTTAATATTTACTTTGTTCAGCCATATACACTATTTCCAATTATTCGATTGTTTCAATTAAATAGTCTCCTTTTATTAAAATTATATAAGACAATCCTTAAAGAGCTAATAAAGTGCCCCACAATAATATTCTGCTACAAACATAAAATTGAATTTTTGCTAAAACGTGCTTAATTCCAAATCCTAGTTCGAAATTATAAATCCGAACTAATTTGTACGAGATAGCTAGAAAGTTTTGTATGAAGTTCTAAAATAATAACATCATAAGGGTTTGAAGTAAAAATACCCATATGACTAATAGCGAAGAATAAAAGAAATCTATGTACCCAATGTAGGGTGTATAATAAAAATGCTTACTGTTTCAAAAATTTCTCGACAGATATTAATTCTGTTTTGCCTGCAACTATTGCATGACCTTTCAAAATATAGATTCCGGCAGGTAGAGTGCGCATATCCCAAATAATACTATGACTCCCTGCTGTTTTGTACTCGTTTTCCATGAAATAAACAATATTTCCACGAGCATCATAAACATGCATATAAATTTGACCAGGGTGCTTAATATTTATATTAAAATTAAGATGATTTTCAACAGGATTTGGATAAATATCAATTCCAACATTTGATACATCAACCTCATCCTCTAAAGAAGTTACAATTTCAACTCCGTCCTCTGGACTTATCGGACTATCCGTATTGAAAATATAATCAATCACAGAAGTAAAAGCTGGAGGGGTACTTCCAGCATTCAAAACAAAAAGACCAATTTTGCTCACATTCAAATTATAATCAAAAGTCTTAGTATTTATCCAATCACTACCATCTAGTGAATAATACATAGTCCACGTATCGCTCATGCGATTAATTTTTAAATAGAGAGGGCTCTCAACCTGTGATGAAACGATATCATCAACAACTGTGGTTGGGTTATTGTCAATAAAAGTAGCAGAAAAATTGTGTAGCATTGCTCCATCTGAAAACAAATCAAACCGAATAAAGTTAGTCAAATCCTGCTCGACAATAATGCCTTGTGATTGGAATTTTTTGGTCACAGGTGACTCGAATTTAACTTCAATTTCAAAATCCTCATTACTTACATTTTGCATGATTCTGACAGATTCATTCCCGTTATCCCATACATTGTGCTCAACGCCATCTGGTACACTGAGACTTATTGTTGCCTGACCAGTATCAAATCCATCCATGAGAAATGACCCGTCTCCTTTTGGATTAATAAAAGTCCAGTTGTCCATATTTAATGATTCTAGGTTAAAATCATCAGAGACAAAGGAGGATGAAGTTCTAACATCTTTTGACATTTGATCTGTTTTTCCATCATTATCAGTGACTATAAGTTTTACAGTAAATACAACTTGCTGACCATACTTATGAGATACCAATTTTCCATTTCCAGTTGTACCATCTCCAAAATCCCAGTCATATTTCACAATACTTCCCATAAAATCAAATGACTCTGAAGCATCAAAATTAATTATCAATGGGTCATTTACATCAATCTCAGATTTAAAACTTGCAACCGGTAAGCCTAAGAATTCATCTTCATTTTCGATTGGGGAATACGTATTAAAAAAGTAATCTACAATTGCTGTATAAGCCGGGGCCGGTCCAGAAGGAGCCGTTGCTTCAGAGTTTCCTGCAAATACACCTACACTGTCAACAGCAATTTTAAAGTTAAATGTTGCAGTACTTTCCCAAGGTTGATTTTCTAAAGCATATTCCATGTTCCAACTGTCACCTTGCCTACTTATTCTGAGATACAGGGAATCATAGTTTTGACTATCAATAGTTTCAGTAGCTATAACATCTCCAACACCATCGGTAAATTTGGCAATGAAATAATTCATATTTACTCCATCAGAAAAATAATCGTATCTGATATAATTATTAGCATCTTGTTGAACAATTAGCCCTTGCTCTTGAAATTGTTTATTGACTTGCGAATAAAATTTTACATCCAGTTGAAAATCAGAATCATTACTACCTTGCATAACTCTAACAGCATTATTTATAATCCAAACATCATGAGATTCACCAGCGGCAACATTAAGATTTAGTGTTACATTGCTTGTCCCGTAGCCTACGATGTCATAGCTCCCATCATTTTTTGGATTAACAAAATTCCACAAAGAACTATCTAATTTAGCAGCGTTAAAATCATCCGAAACAATCATTGATTCATTAAATCTATTAAGAGAGAGATCCTTAGAGAATGTACTTGTATTACCTTCTGTATCAATTGTAGTTAACTTTGTTGTATAAATACCAGTCTCAAAAATGTGTTCGATATTCTGACCATATCCAATATTTCCATCTCCAAATTCCCAAACATATTTATCGATATCACTATTTGGATCTGTTGATGTAGATGCATCAAACGAAATTTTCAAATTGTCAGCATTATCAGCGGTATAATTAAAGTTAGCTGTCGGGTAATTGCTTGGGTTTACAGACTTAATAGAAACATTTCCAAATGTAGCCTCTGTATGGTGAGCCAAAAGTAACAATGATCCATTTCCCAATTCACCTTCATCAATTTCTGTTTTTAAAATCCACAAATCAGGTTCCACTTCATCGCTTTCCCAAAATTTAACGTAGTAAACGTGTCCGGTACCAGGCAGCGTTGCTACCCTAACTTTAAAGATATATTTAGTATTAAACTTTGGTGTATAAGGCTTCTCTTCACCGTAATAAGAATTGATGGTTACTTTGGAAGTATCTTTTGCATCCCACTGAAACCATAAAATATTTCCAAGAGGCTCAAAACCAGATTTTGGTTGCCATCCAGCTATAGGAACATCGGTATGTCCTGTCCATCGAACTAGAGCGCCCACATTAATAGTAAATCCAGATAATTTATTTGGGGTAGTGTCCAATTTATGAATAGTAATTGGAAAGGTAGCTTCATAATTTTGCCAAGAAACATCTCCCAAACTTACTAACCTATCATATCCGGGCTCAATAATGTGAAGACCTTCTGAAGTAATTTCCCACTTTCCATCAACTACTTGTGCAACATCTTGAATATTAGTTATTGTATCCCAATTAATACCATATTCCGTTTCCCAAACAACATTTGGTGTGTATGTGACTTTGACAGTTACAGTGGTGTCATTACCAAGCTTATCCTTGGAATATATATGAACATTATTATTGCCACTATTTAGAAAACCCTTTTCAATATCAACATTGAAATCATTTTTATTTTGTAAACGTCTGTCATCAGGCCCCAAATTTATTTCAATAAAACTTCCGTTATTAAGGGTATAACCAATAAGTACAACAGTATCAGGATCCGAAACGTTTCCCAAAATATTAATGTAATTTTGAGTATTACCAAGTTGACCAAATTTTTGATCCAAACCATACCAAATGTCAATGTTTGGTTCACTTTGAGCGAATGCTTGAATATTTAGTAATAAAAAGAAATAAATAAATACAACATTAAACTTACTGTGGACAACCATCTTGTTATAAGGAAATATATTCTAATAATAATTATATAAATATAGATAATTTTATGTAAAACCTTTGTTATAAAGACTGACAACAATATCAACTACTTTAATTTATCCTAATTATACTATTGAAGTGATTATAAAAAATAAATATTTTAACTAAATCTAAAATTAAATACGATTCCATGTAAAATTTGTTTCCCTTCTAAAAAAAGTTAAAACACTAAGATTATCAAGTTGTTTATTATACTTTTTAAAGAAAACTGAAATTCCTTACGAAAGGTAATTTTAGCTTAGAGTTAAAACTTATTGCGATTTGAGTTTTTTACTAAAAAAGAAATCTAACAAATTAAAGTAAATGAATAATGGAATAACTGTAAAATATCTTTTCCAAAGTCGCTTCGGCTCCATAATTAGTCTGAACAACCATTCAAATCCACTTCGTTGAATAAATTTAGGCGCCTGGGTGATATTGCCTGTATAGAAATCAAAAGCAGCCCCTATTGTAAAAATAAAATGTGCGTTCAAATCTTTTTTTAATCGATGCGCATAAATATCTTGCTTTGGCGAACTAATCCCAATCCATACTATATCAGCATCACTTTCATTAATATCCTCTGCAATTTTCGTTATTTCATTATCAGACATTTCAGTAAATGGAGGACAATGTACTCCCACAATATTGCTGTTCCCAAGCTCATCAAAACAATATGTTCTTAAATTCTCTGCGACACCTTCCTTACCACCAGTAAAATAGTGTTTGAGGTTACTATCAGACGATTTTTTTATAATGTATTTAAAAACATCAGGGCCATAGCATCGATCAATATTCTTTGCACCTTTCAGTTTACCAACCCATACACCAGGCATGCCATCAGCTAAATTTAAATATGTTTCATTTTTCAGAATATTTTTGAAGTATCGATTTTTTTTTGAAGTTACAAGCACGTTGGCATCACATAAACTAATTTGCCTATTTAGTTTTTTTTTTGAAGATATTTCATACCCTATTTTCTGAAAAAGCGTTGGGATGTCACCGTTAAAAATAGGAATACCCAAAACATCTACCGTAGGATTATTTTTTATCATAAATCAATAAGCTCTTTTATCTCCAATAAACATTTTTATCGTAGTTAAAAACACAATTCTTATGTCAAACATTAAAGACCAATTTTCAATATACCACGCATCAAATTCTACTCTTTTTTTCATTAACGCAATATCTTCAGTTTCACCTCTTAGTCCATTTACCTGTGCCCACCCTGTAATTCCAGGTGTGATAAAATGTCTAAATCTATATTTTTCAATTTCTTTTGAATAAAACTCCAACTGACTTATCAAATTAGGTCTTGGGCCTACTACTGACATCTTCCCTTGAAGGACATTTATAAACTGAGGAATTTCATCAATGCTAGTTTTTCTCAAAAAAGATCCTACTTTAGTGATCCTTGGATCATTTTTAGTAGCTTGTTGCTCCGTAACCTCATTAACCTTCATGGTCCTGAACTTATAACATTCAAATAGTTCATTTCCTTTTCCTGGTCTAAGTTGCTTAAAAAATACCGGCCCTTTAGACTCTAATTTTATTAATATAAATATAATTGGAAAAACTAATGGGTAAATTAATATTATAACAAGCAAAGAAAACACAATATCGAAAAGCCTTTTGATCTTTTGATTAAAAAAACCACCCAACGGTGCTTGAGTATACTCAATTACTGGAATATCATTTAAAAATGAAATAGAAACCTTTGATTTCTGAAACCCGCTAAAATCTGGCACAAATCGTAGGTAAATAAAATTCTTGTCTGCAAAACTTGTCAATTCCTTCAATATCTTATGGTCACCCAGTTGTTTGGTATAATAAATCTCATGAACCTTCTGACTTAGACAATAATTTTCTATGTCTTTCAGACCACCAATTACCAATTTCTTTGAAATATTACTCGTTATCTTATCATCAAAAAATCCCATTATTTGATACCGTGATCCTTTGGATATTATTTTCACAAATCCATCATAAAGACGACTTGCATTTTCATTTGTTCCAATTATCAAAACTCTTTTTATATTATAATGATCGTTTTTATAGTAATTTTTTATTATAAAATAATAGACAATTCTGATTATTATTATAAAAAGAAAGCTAGTAGAATATAGATATATCAAGAAAAGTCTGGGGAAAACATAGGTTTCCTGAACTTTTAAACTTACAAAGCTTAGGCTAATTAAAAGTAGATGTAGAATAAATGTACTCGATAAATTGGTTATGGATTTTTTTAAGCTTCTAATTTTACTTAGTAAGTAAATTTTATTATACAATGAAACTATAATCCATAAAAAATTATACAGAATTAAAAATGAATAAAATTCCGAATAAATACTTGTATCAAAATCAAAACGAAGATAAAAGGCAATAAAAAATGACAAAGTAAGAAAAAACAGATCTACTGCCAGTAGCAAAACATTAAATGACCTATCATAATACCCTTCTTTCATAAAATATTTTAGATTAATTTTTGTATTAATTTATAAACTGACTAACAAAAACGACAACATCATTCATTAAAAATAAAAAGAATCGTAATTCCATATATATCCAACCATTTGTCCATGGATATCAGTTAATGTTTTTTAAATCATACTTCATGGTTTAGCATTCATAATAAAAAGTTGATCCATTATTTTTCAAATTATTTTATCTTGTTATCAATTAAACTTTTTAGTCTCAAAAAGAGCGATTTTAAACTAGGAATAATATTAAAAAATACTCCAACAAGGCTTATTTGAAATTTATTAAACAAATATATTTGAGAAAAAATAAACACAACCAAATATGTAATAAGTGTTCCATATATAGCACCAACTATCCCAAATTGGGCAATAAATATAATATTTAAAACGACACTAAGCATAAGTGAAAAACATAAAATGGTAAAATTTAATTTAGTTTTTCCTAATGCATCCAGTGTAATTGAAAATTGTCTATTAAATGGAATTAACAAACCATAAAACATAGTAAACTTCATGAAATAACTTGAACGTTCAAACCCACCTCCTGCAATTATATATATTATTTGATCAGAAAATATTACTCCAAAAACAATAATTGGGATCATAAAAATCAATATGAAACTCATTGCCTTTTCATAATAGTATTTTATTGCACTCAACCCAGACACATTTATTTCCTTTATTAATTTAGGCATTAAAATCGTTGACAATGTTGAAGTAGGTATCTCAAATATATTAGATATCCTTACAGCAGGATTATATAACGCTACTGAAGAAGAGCTTAAAAAAGAACCCAACATCCATGTATCCACATTTCTCATAGCAATGGAACTTGCACTTGACCCAAATGTATACTTACCAAAACTCATTAATTCTTTTAGATACAAAATGTTGAACTGAAAAAATGTTAACACAAATATTTGCTTTTTTATTGAATTTAAATAAGAAAATACAACGCCCAATAATGCTCCTATTATTTGAAAAAATACAAGATAATATAATGGTAAATCGACTCTACAATAGTAACAAACAATTACACCTGTGACAAAAATAATATTGCGCAATAATAAATCTAAAAATGTGCCTTTAAAATCAAGATTAGCTTCTTGAACAATGTCAAAATGGTCACCAATTGATATAATTATCAGCTTAATAATATATAGATAAAGGAGTGACTTTATTATTTCGTGATCAAATATACTTGCTATAAAAGGGGTAATTATTAGTATAATGAATATGATTAGTATTGAAAGACCAATATTTAATATTAATGAAGAGTTATACAGACCAATTTTATCATATGCTTTTTTTGAATGCAAAATCATTAAAGGGTTTTTAATAAATCCAACCCTCACTGTTTCGATAAGACTGGTCATGGTCATAAATATTACCCATAAACCATACTGATCTTTATCCAAATATCTGATTAAAAACAAGAAACTTATAAAACCTAAAGCTGTAAGCAAAAGTCTGGTACTTATTACAACTACTGCAGACTTCATCCAGTATGATTGACGAATTTTAGAAAATATTTTATCTAACATTTGCTACATTTTCTTCCTGTATTGTCTTAGCAGTATAATACAATATTCTTAATATTTAAGATAAGGGTAAAATAGATTCATGCGAATTTAACTTTTTTCGAAGATCTTAGGTTCCAGTAAATTGCTTTGTAAAAAGAAGTTAACAAGTCTTTTCTTCCTGAAGATAAATATTTAAAAGAATTTTTGGGTATTGTAAATATGATAAAAAACAATAAAAAAATTGCAAATCTAACTTTACTGAAATTTCTTTGCATGAACATTATTCTATTGCGTGTCATGTAGTAAACTTTCAATGGACTATCTTCTCCAACAGTGTGTGAAACGCGATGATAAATTACGGCATTACTGTTGTAGTATATTTTATAACCTGCTCTTCTAATTCTAACGGAATAATCTAACTCTTCATAATAAAGGAAAAATATTTCAGGAAAAACTCCTACACTTTCAATCAAACTTTTACGAATGATCATCGCTGCACCATGAGCAAAATAAGTGTAATCTGACTTATACAATTCTTTGTTATCGTTCTCTCCTTGACCAATTATTTTATTTCTACCTGTTAATGAATTAATCATTGTAGCACCTGCATATTGTATAATATTTGGAGTTTGATAGTAGATTACTTTTGGAGATATTACTCCAATGTCTTGATATTTATAAAATGGTTTGATAAGTTCTATTAAAACATTTTCTTCAAATAATGTATCGTTATTTACAAAAAAAACGAATTCCCCATTAGCCGATTTTATCCCAAGATTATTTCCGCCTGAAAATCCAATATTATTATTTGACCTTATTGCTATGACTTCAGGGAAATTTCTTTGAATCATCTCAATTGGGTTCAGATCAGAGCCATTATCAACTACTATAACCTCAAGGTTATTATAATTACATTCTCTTATTGATAGCAACAAATCTAGTGTTACAGAAACATTATTAAAATTAATCGTAATTATTGTAATTAATGGATTTTTACTTATCATTAGACGAACTGTCAGTATTGTGAGGTGTGTGAATAAATCTAGTGTTTGATCCTTTTAATTGAAACATTAGTATAAACATTGTAAAAAATATTTTGGGCAATGTCATTAAGGACAAAACGGTCTTTTTATTATAATAACTTCTTGGAATAGCAATTAATATTGAAGATAAAAATAGCGAATAAATTATAAACCAAGCATTAATATTTATAATCATTTGGTTAGAACAGAACAATGTAAGGAGAATAACAAATGTAAAAAAAACTAAATTTAACAATCTGGGTAGTTGGAAATTACGCAAGATAGCACTATTGAAAAAAGCAAAATTACCCTGCTTAAATAATTGATTCAGTCCAGTATTAAAATATTTAAAAAAATAAAAATACTGGCTAGAAATCCAACGTCTTCTTTGATTTTTAAATATAGTTGTTGAACCTACTTTTTCATCTAAAATGATCATTGACTCACAATAGTGTGTCTTTACATTTTTTAAAAGCAAATGAAGTTCCAATTCTTTGTCAAACCCTCCAATTGAATCAATCTGATTAAATACTTCAATCCCAATTTCTTTATCAATGAAAAATCCAGACCCTGCAATGGAGGAGGATCCGCCAAGAAAACTGATCCCCTTCCTGTTAATATGATTATTTATTTGTTCACTCAAATTATCAAGTACAGCAATTGAATTTTCTTGATTTTTAGCGATACGCTTTCCCTGAACAATTTTTATCCCATCATTATATAGTTGATTTGCTATCAAGAGAAAGTCAGGTTTCATAATATTATCCGCATCCAAAACAATAAAAAAATCATAATGATATTCACAATTTAAAATTGCTTTTTGAATTGCCTTAACTTTAGTAGACTTATCAAAGGATACCTCAATAAGGTTTATAGGGAGTATTCTCAATTTTGTCAAAGTCACTTTCGTCAATGAATCTGCAATTATTATAACATCAAATGAATCTTGTGGATAATCTACTTTTAAAGCTTCCTCAGCCGTATTTACAATCACACTATCTTCCTTATAGGCAGGAATAAAAATGGCAATTTTACAACATATATTCACACTTTGGGTTTTACTCTTTTTAACAAAAAGGCCTGCCAGCGATAGGACAAAATTATAAACTGCTATATAAAAAAAATATCCAAACATGGATATTTCGATTATCAATAAGAAAAATAGGAAAATATTATTCAAAATTTAATATAGGAAATACTCCATAATGGAGACAAATTAAACTGATTCTCTCTGAAATAAAACAGGAATTGTTTTAATTATTATCTTAATATCAAAAAGAAATGAACTTTTTTCTGCATATGCAATATCCAAATTCATTCTTTCTAATTCAGACATTTGGATTCTCCCTCTTTTAGATATTTGCCACAATCCTGTAATTCCAGCTGGTGCGATAAACCTTTTTGCAAATTGGTCTTTGGTGAGTCTTTCAGCTTCATATAATGGTAGAGGTCTATTTCCGACTAATGACATATCACCAAAAAGTACATTTATTAATTGAGGCAATTCATCGAGGCTAGTATTTCTTAACAATCGTCCAAATCTTGTTATTCTTGGATCTCTTTCAATTTTTACAAAAGAGGCTGAACTGCCCTTTTGGTTATTGTACTGATTCAAATGCAAAATTTGATCTAATTCGTTTTCAGCATTAAATCTCATAGTTCTGAATTTGAAGAACCGAAATATTTTATATCCCGCCCCAGCTCTCATAGAAATATAAAATATTGAACCTTTTGATTCTAACTTTATTAATATTGAAATAAGTAAAAACAATGGACTTAAAACTGTCAAAGCAATAATTGATAAGACCACATCAAATAACCTTTTAAATAGAGGCATTCTTAATGTCGGAAAAAAATGATTCAATACTACTTCATGTTTTGGCTCAATATCAACTACCAATTTCTTGAACTTATTTAAAAATTTAATCCTATCATGAATATGACTTGCGCTTAAATCATTTACATAAAAATCATCAATTCCAACCTTTAGGGCTTTGATTTTATCTTCTCTGGAACGATTTTTGGCAAGCACAATGAAAGGTATAGTATTCAATTCTGTATTTAACTTAATTTCATAGTGAAATGAAAAAACACTGCCATCTGGTAATGCAAAATCTGAAATTATAGCAACAGGTAAAGCAGAGCCAGTAAGAAATTGATTTTTTAACCAATAAAGGGCTTTTGTGAATGATGGTAATGAAAGTGCTAAATATCCAAGTGATAAAAACTCTTCACATATTTCTATTCCGTTCAATCCTACAAAAAGAATATGCTTTTTATTTTTAATGCTTTCTGTATTATCTAACATTTTGTGGTTGTTGCTATTGGGTTTAGTCATAGTGCATTCAACTTTCTAAGGCTATGTTTCAGGACTACATCAACAGAAAATACCAAATCTTTGGGATTAAAGGGTTTTTCAAAATAATCATGAACCCCTAAATTCATGCATTTTAACTTTTGATCCTTACTAGTGTCTCCTGTAATTACTATAAAGGGAACTTCGTTAAAATACCCACTGCTTTTTAAATTTGAAATAATCTCTTCTCCATTAATATTTGGCATATCCAAATCTGAAATAATCAAATCAGGAAGATTTCCCTGCGCTAACCATTGCATTGCGGCCATGCCATCGTTTTTTGCAACAATTTTATAGCTACTCTCCAATAATTTTTCTAACAATTGACACATAGCTTTATCATCGTCAATAATAAGAACTTGATATTTCTGCGCCATATTAAAATTAATTATTTCAATTCTAACATTCAAAGATTAATAGTCATATTTTATTCTTTAAACTCAATCCATGCTTAGATAAGTGTAAATTTAAATAAATATATTCATATTCTAATTATTTAATTTATTTTTTATTCATTTGCACTAAAATTACTTTCGGTACAATTTAATATTGATATAATTCTATTTATAATATTTAAATAACTATCAATCGAAGTTTTAATAGCAATATTATATAAAAAAAGCCTGATCAAACGATCAAGCCATTAATAATAAACTATTCTTTATAAATCAATATCGATAATATTCTGGCTTAAAAGGGCCATTAACTTCTACCCCAATATAATCCGCTTGTTCTTGAGAAAGCACTTCAAGTTCAACATTAATTTTTTCTAAATGAAGTCTTGCAACTTTTTCATCCAAATGTTTAGGCAAAGTATATACTTTATTACTATATTTTTCTCCATACAACCACAATTCAATTTGAGCAAGAGTTTGGTTTGTAAAAGAATTTGACATCACAAATGAAGGATGTCCTGTCGCACATCCAAGATTTACTAATCTCCCCTCTGCCAATATTATTATATCATTTCCTTCGACATTATAAATATCAACTTGTGGTTTAATTTGAATTTTCGTTTTACCATAATTTGAATTTAACCATGCCATGTCAATCTCATTATCAAAATGACCAATGTTGCAAACAATAGTTTTATCCTTCATTAGTTTAAATTGCTCACCAGCCACTATGTTTTTATTACCAGTTGCAGTCACGATAATATTAGCTTCAGGTATAGCATCTACCATTTTCTTTACTTCAAAGCCATCCATGGCAGCTTGCAGAGCACATATTGGGTCAATTTCAGTAACAATTACTCGAACTCCAGACCCGTTTAGTGATTGGGCAGAACCTTTACCAACATCTCCATAGCCGGCAACAACAGCAACCTTTCCTGCTAGCATCACATCGGTAGCTCTTCTTATTGCATCGACCAAAGATTCCCGACATCCGTATTTATTGTCAAATTTAGATTTAGTAACAGAATCATTCACATTTATTGCAGGAATTGGAAGAGTACCATTTTTTACTCTTTCGTAAAGTCTATGAACACCAGTCGTAGTTTCTTCTGAAAGGCCCTTAATATCATCAATCAATTCTGGGTGATGATCCAAAACCAAATTAGTTAAATCTCCACCATCATCAAGTATCATGTTTAGTGGCTTTCCTCCTTCAAAGGCAAATAATGTTTGCTCAATACACCAGTCAAATTCTTTTTCCGTCATACCTTTCCAAGCAAATACCGATATTCCGGCTTTAGCAATGGCAGCAGCTGCATGATCTTGGGTTGAAAATATATTACAAGAAGACCAAGTAACTTCTGCGCCAAGCTCAATTAATGTTTCAATTAATACTGCAGTTTGAATTGTCATATGTAGACAACCTGCAATGCGTGTGCCTTTCAGTGGTTTAGAATCTCCATATTCTAACCTAAGGGCCATTAAGCCAGGCATTTCAGCTTCAGCCAATTCTATTTCTTTCCTGCCCCATTCAGCTTGAGAAATATCTTTTACTTTATACTTTAATTCTAACATATAAATATTTATAAATGAAAAATGTTAGCAAACTTAAATAATTCAATATTATTATAAAATAATTAAACTTTTAACTTCATTATTTAATGTATTTTATCTCCTTAAAATTAAATAATTGCACTCCATTTTCTAGTTCAACTTTTAATTTCCCGGATTTTTCTACACCAATTATTCTACCATTAATCTTTTTAAAATTTGTTTCAAATACATGAATAGTACCCTTCCAATACATACTATTTAGATATTCTTTTCTTAACAAATCAATTTTTTTCCTTTGAAGCTGAAAATATCTTACTTCCAATTTTTGAAGTAATAAATTAATGAGTTCTTCTCTGCCAAATCCCTGATCGCATATCATTGCCAATGATATTGCATTTTTCTCCTTGAATTTTAATTGGTTAATATTAAGCCCAACTCCTACTATAGACCATTTTATTTCTTTTTGATTTATATAATTCTCAATAAGTATTCCGCCAATTTTCCTGTTTCTATACATGAGGTCGTTTGGCCATTTTATCTTAATATCCTCCTTGAGATACTCTGTCAATAAATCGTGAATAGCCAAAGAGGTAATTATAGTTAAATCAAAAAAATCAGGTGGCACTACAAATTTTGTTTCGAGGATAATTGATATTAGAATGTTTTCGCCACTATTTGATTCCCAAATATTTCCTCGCTGGCCCTTACCTTTACTTTGGTAATCTGTATAAATCACAGTTCCATTATTGACTTTTTTATCAGTCAATAAAACTGAAGCTATATCATTTGTCGAATGACAACTTGGCAGAAAGAATGTCTTTTTGCCAATAAATACAGTATTCTTAAATAATTTATGCAAGTATTTTTTGTAGCTTTGCGAATTAAATAAAATCTTCAAATGGTTAAAGAAAAAGAGCTCATTTCATCAGAAAATTTGGGCAAATATATAGTAAAAGGCATTCAAGAAAAAAAAGGTACTGACATTGTTATTCTTAATTTAAAAGACATTACAAATGCAATTGCAGACTATTTTGTAATCTGTTCCGGCACATCCGATACTCAAATAGAAGCAATTTCTGAATCGATTGAAAAAGAAGTGAGTATTGGTGCTGATGAAATGCCTTGGCATAGTGAAGGCTTTCAAAATAAGGAATGGATTTTGTTAGACTATGTCAACGTTGTTGTACATATCTTCAAAAATAATATCAGGTCAACTTATGGGCTTGAAGAATTGTGGGGAGATGCATCGATAACCCGAATTGAAGATCAATAATATTTATCGATCTTGATGTTTATTTTAGACACTTATTATCTATAACTAGTAATGGCAGATATTCCAAAAAAGAAAAAAAGTTTTATCTCTTTACCTCCTCAAAAACCAAATTATCAGGTATGGATAATTTTATCGTTGGTTTTGTTGTTCTTTTCCATTCTATATTTTAATCAGTCAACTGGGTTAGAAGATATTACAGAAAGACGATTTGAGGAAATGGCTCGCAAAGGTCATGTGAAAGAAATATTAGTAATCAAAAATCAAGATTTAGTAGAAGTTTTTCTAAATGAGGAGGGTGTGGCTAGTGGGGAATATAATATTCCTGAAAAAAAATCAATGTACTTAAATCAAAGCCCGGATTTTAGAATTAAAATTGTTTCCGCAGAAAACTTCCTTGAAAAATTTTCCATTTTAGAAAACGAATTACCTGAAGACAAAAGGATAGGTTATAAGATAGATTCGAGATCAGACTTCACAAGTATCATTTTTAATTGGGGCTTTCTTTTTCTTATACTAATTGTGTTTTGGGTATTGATGAGGCGAATGACCGGGGCCGGAGGCCCTGGCGGCCAATTGTTCAATATTGGAAAATCCAAAGCGGCACTGTTTGATGCTGAAAACAAGGTAAAAATTACTTTTGCCGATGTTGCAGGATTAGAAGAAGCCAAAGAAGAAGTCAAAGAAATTGTGGATTTCCTTAAAGAGCCATCAAAATTTACAAAATTGGGAGGAAAGATACCCAAAGGAGCTTTATTAGTTGGTGCACCGGGTACGGGAAAAACTTTGCTGGCAAAAGCGGTTGCAGGTGAGGCAGAAGTTCCTTTCTTCTCATTATCAGGCTCAGACTTTGTAGAAATGTTTGTAGGTGTCGGAGCAGCTCGAGTTCGGGATCTTTTCAAGCAAGCCAAAGAAAAAGCACCTTGTATCGTATTTATTGATGAAATTGATGCAATAGGACGTTCACGAGGCCGTGGACAAATGCCTGGCTCTAATGATGAAAGAGAGAATACATTAAATTCTTTACTTGTTGAAATGGATGGCTTTGATACTGACTCAGGAGTGATTATTCTGGCAGCAAGTAATCGGCCTGATGTTTTAGATGTAGCCCTTCTGCGACCAGGCAGATTTGATCGTCAAATCAGTATTGATAAACCTGATATTATTGGCAGAGATGCCATATTTAAAGTTCATTTAAAACCATTAAAATTATCTAGAAAAGTAGATTCAAAGAAACTTGCTGCTCAAACACCAGGATTTGCCGGTGCAGAAATTGCAAATGTCTGTAATGAGGCTGCTCTTATTGGAGCTCGGAAAAACAAAAAATCTATTGAGATGGATGACTTTCATGATGCCATTGACAGGGTAATTGGAGGATTAGAAAAGAAAAGTAAAATAATATCTCCAGAGGAGAAAAAAATTGTCGCATACCATGAAGCCGGCCATGCAGTAGCTGGTTGGTATCTCGAGCATGCTGATCCATTGGTAAAAGTGAGTATAGTACCAAGAGGAACCGCAGCATTGGGATATGCACAGTACCTGCCTAAAGAACAGTTTCTATATCAAACTGAACAATTACTGGATGAAATGTCAATGACTCTTGGCGGACGCGCAGCAGAAGAGCTCATTTTTGGTAAGATTTCTACCGGTGCTCTTAGCGATTTGGAGAGAATTACTAAAATGGCCTATAGTATTGTAACCATTTATGGTATGAATGATAAAATAGGGAATGTATCTTTTTATGATTCTAAGCAATCTGAATATAGTTTTACAAAACCATATTCAGAAGAAACTGCAAAAACTATTGATCACGAGGTTAAAAAACTCATTGACTCTGCCTACAAAAGGACCAAAGATTTGTTAAGCGATAAAATAGAACACTTAGAAATTGTTGCCAAGGAATTGCTCGAAAAGGAAATTATTTTTCAAAATGATTTGGAAAGGCTAATTGGCAAACGACCTTTTGATAAACCTACTACTTACGAAGAATTTACCAACGGAACACTCGAAGCAAATATTAAAGCAAAAAAAGCCTTCGATAAAAAGAAAGCATCAGTGAAAAAAAGAGCTGTAAGTAGAAAACAACCTTTAAAGAAGGCTACTGAGATCAAATCAGATTCAAAATCTAATCCGGAAATTGAAATTGTGGCCTCCAAAACAGTAGACAAGAAATAGGTATTAATTATGTTTGAAAGCAGATATCTGACGATCATATTTTTAAATGAATATTGATGTCTGATTTGGTAATTAAGCTAGACAAAAACAAAAACATATATTTTGCTTCAGATTTTCATTTGGGGCTTACTACATTTTCAAAGGGACAGGAGATATTACGTGAAAAAAAAATTATCAAATGGTTAGATTCAATCGAAAGCAAGGCCACAGCCATTTTTCTTGTTGGCGATATCTTTGATTTTTGGTTTGAATACAAATATGTAGTTCCTAAAGGCTTTATCAGATTTCTCGGTAAAATATCAAATCTTAATGATCAAGGAATTCCAGTATATTTTTTTACGGGCAATCATGATTTGTGGATGTTCGACTATTTCCAGGAAGAATTAGGAATTAAAGTATTTAAAAAACCCATTGAGCTTATTATCAATGATAAAAGTTTCTTTGTCGGTCATGGAGATGGTCTTGGCCCAGGAGATAATTTATATAAAATATTGAATAAAATATTTACAAATAAAATTACTCAATGGGCCTTCAAATGGATTCATCCAGACATGGGAATTGGACTAGCAAAAAGATGGTCAATTTCCAGTAGAAATAAAAAATCAGGAGATGAAGATGTTTTTTTAGGAGACAAGGAATATTTAGTACAATATTGCAAAAAACAAGAAGCTGAACATCATCGTGATTACTATATTTTTGGACATAGACATTTGCCTCTTGAGGTAGATATAAATGAAAAAAGCAAATACTATAATTTAGGTGAATGGGTCAATCAATTCACTTTTGGAGAATTTGATGGCAATAAATTTAAACTAAAAACTTATCAAAGTAAATCATGAAATCGAAATGATTGG
>CAYREN010000016.1:0-5691 GCA_964423255.1 uncultured Roseivirgaceae bacterium
GCAGCTTTCATTCTTGGTGGATACTCTTTAAAAGTCATTAAAAATTTACCGACAATATCTTGAGCAGGCACTAAAAGAAATGCATGATCTAATAACCAATCGTAATAGGTGTTAGACGTAATTGTAGCAAATTCATAAGGGTCTCTTCTCAAATTGTATATCATTGGCAGTCGTAATGCAGTAAAGGGTTCTGCCCATGTTTGTAGGGTTCCCGGAGATCTTTGTTCCATAAAAACAAGTTTCCAGTCATCATACCGGAATGCCATCAGATCACCATCATCAGAAAAATAGAATAATTCTACACGAGCACCTTTTTTCTCTTTTCCCGTAAGATGAGGTAACATATTGTATCCATCCAAATGAACCTTAAAAGATTTACCATCAATAGTTTTCCCTTTTAACAATTCATCTTTTACATTTTCATTCCCTGCTGCTGCTAGGAATGTAGGCATCCAGTCCATGCCTGAAATAATTTCATTTGAAACCGAACCTGCTTTGATATGATTTGGCCAGCGAATCAATGATGGAGTTCTCCAACCGCCTTCCCAGTTGGTATTTTTTTCTCCTCTAAAAGGATTTACTCCAGCATCTGGCCAAGTGTTTTTATGAGGGCCATTATCAGTTCCATATTGTACAATAGTATTATCTGCAACACCTAACTCATCTAACAAATCGAGTAACTGGCCTACGTGCATATCATGCTCCATCATGCCATCAGCATATTCATTTTGGCCGGATATACCTCTGAGCTCATCTTTTACATGGGTACGAAAGTGCATTCTTGTCCCGTTCCACCAAACAAAAAATGGTTCCTTTGACTTCACAGCCTCCCGTATAAATTTTTTAGCAGCAACTATGGTTTCGTCATCAACACTTTCCATTCTCTTTTTTGTCAATGGCCCAGTATCTTCAATTTTACCATCAGCATAGGAATGTATTACGCCACGTGGTCCATAATTTTTAGCAAAATTTGGATATTCCTTTGGATCCGGATAATCTGGCAATTCTGGTTCTTCTTCTGCATTTAAGTGATAAAGATTCCCGAAGAATTCATCAAAACCATGATTAGTAGGCAGATGTTCGTCTCTATCTCCCAAGTGATTTTTACCAAATTGACCTGTTCTATAACCAAGCGGTTTTAATAATTCTGCAATGGTTGGGTCCTTTTCAGAAATCCCTTCTTTAGCTCCAGGCATACCTACTTTACTTAATCCGGTGCGATAAACACTTTGACCAAGAATAAAAGACGAACGACCGGCAGTGCAGCTTTGCTCTGAATAATAATCGGTAAAGATCATTCCCTCATCAGCAAGCCTGTCAATGTTTGGTGTTTGATAGCCTACCAGTCCTTTGGTGTAAGCGCTAATGTTTGATTGGCCGATGTCATCTCCCCAAATCACGAGGATATTGGGTTTTTTTTGTGCGTAACTATTTATCCAGAAAAGGACAAAGAGTAGTGTAAACGTGTTCTTGAGTTTTGTTTTCATGTGTGGTAGTATTTAAATTAATCAATTTTTTTTAATATTAATTCCGAGCCATCATAACCGCTCAATGTCAGCTTAAGATCTTCTCTTTGGTATTTCATTCTTTTACCAAACAAAGTTTTTATCAATAAGTTTTCAATATCCATCTCGGAACACAGTTTTTTTGTCAGGGTCATCTCTCCAAACTGGATCTCTTTCATTCCAGAAATATAATAATTGCCATGAAAATCATTGCACCCGCCATTTCCCAGTACTTTTCCTTCTCTGGCATAAAACTCAAACACAGGCAATCTTTTTTCTTTATCCAGATGGGATGAAAGATCCTTCCCATTCAGATGGGTAAGTACCCAAATATCATGCAGGCCATAATCTGCCACATATCTTCCGCAGCCTTCATAAACTTTGAATTCTTCATCGTTTAATTGTCTGACCTCAATTTTTACTTTATTGGGAAATACTTCGTCTGACATAGTATCATTGCATTCCTCTTCCAAAATGGTAATGATGAGTGAAACCGAGTCTGTTTCAGAATAAAACCGGAGATTATTGGCATCCATCGCTTTTTCACCCTTGACAGGCAAAGTAATGATTTCAATTCCGTCGAGTGTTTTGAAATAAAAGCCTTTCTCAATATCCATATCTAGAGCCCAGAATGGTTCATTTCCCCTGGCGTAGAAATCAATTCCCGTTTTCCAAAGTTTCATTTGAAAATCCTCTCCACCATTGGTTTCATCATTATTTAAAAAATGCAGTTTGATTTCAAATTTAGCTATCGCAGCAATATGTGTTTGAATATTTTCTTTTTTTTGATCATAAACACACCCTTCAATTATGATAACTATAGTGATGAGTAAAACCCATTTGTTGATAGAAAATAAAGTCATTTGCTGATGCTTATTTTGATATTATATATTTTCTACCATTGCCATCCAACACCAGTATGAAAAACATAATCCACTTCGGAAGCCCCTTCAACCGGTCTGTTATCATAGTTGAGGGTAGTGCCAAGTTTGATATAAAAATCATCATCAAATGGCATTTCGTATTTTACATCAAAATTAAAATCAGTACGCCACCTTCCAGATTCCGTAAAACTGGGATAGGCAATTAATTTTGTTGAAAGGTTCAAATCACCGATGTTAAACATGTTTAATTCTGTTCCTAAAAAACCTTCCCAGCTATTTCGATCTGGCGTTTCATCTGTAAACTTTTCATTGTTGTTGTTGGCTCCAAGAGAAAAACCCCAATAGGCGCTATTGGTATGTAGTACATATTTTCCCATACCCAATTTCCATATGGTTCGCAGATCAAGTTTTTGTTCTGTGTTTGACAAAAAGTCAAAAGATATCAACGGATACCAATCTCTTGGAAGGAAAAATTTATAACCAACGCCTCCATCTGTCCTTTTGATATCATCCACCTCGTCCTGTGTAGAAGTCAGCGTATTAAAATAACCATCAAGACTCCAGCGTTCTGCAACATACCCCAATGTACTTCTTGTAGTAAACTGTGCAAGGTTATTGGCCTTGGTAAGATCAAGGCCAATATCTATGGAAAAGTAGAGTTGACTCCAAAATCCCCGATCCTTATCATCCAGAAATACTATATCATTGTGAGCTGCCTTTACCTCTTGACCATCACCGGTAATTATGGTGATTTTTCCGGGCTCAGTTGACTTAATGATTCCATTGTACCGGCTTCCATCAGTAAGTGTTATTAGAAAATAGGTGTTAGTGTAAATTTCGGTAATGGCATCCCATTCAATAGCAAAGTCTTTATCGCTATAATCTGTTTCAACCACGAGAACATTTTTGTTCATAGACTTCACTTCGCCAATGATATATTTACCACTTTTAAATATCAATGAATCTGTTTGGGATAGAACATTTTGTGAAAAGAATAATAATAAAATCAGTAGAAAGGTATTGGTGAAAATCTTCATTTTTCAAAGGTCTTTAAATATGGAAACTCAATTGCTATTTAATAATTAATACCTAAATTATTGCACTTTCTCTTTATAAATTAATATAAAATTTAAATATTTATAATATCGAAATTTTTCAAACCCATTTAAACCTAACACATTATTATGAAACAATCTCAAAAACTTGCAGCAGAATTTATTGGTACATTTTGGCTTGTACTTGGTGGATGTGGCAGCGCTGTTTTAGCAGCAGCTTTTCCCGAAGTTGGCATTGGGCTTCTTGGTGTTTCTCTTGCTTTTGGACTTACCGTCATGACATTGGTATATGGTCTTGGCCATATCTCCGGTGCACATTTTAATCCTGCAGTATCGGTAGGATTATGGATGGGTGGTAGGTTTGATGGCAAAGAATTACTTCCTTATATCATTTCGCAGGTATTAGGAGGAATTGCTGGAGCTGGAGTATTATATATAATTGCGAGCGGAAAGCCGGGATTCGAATTAGGTGGGTTTGCTGCCAATGGATACGGAACCAATTCCCCTGGAGGATATGGACTTACTTCGGCACTGGTTACAGAAGTAGTGATGACCATGATGTTTCTATTGATCATTTTAGGAGCTACGGACAAAAGAGCACCTGCAGGATTTGCAGGGATAGCAATCGGATTGGGTTTAACTTTGATACACCTTATCAGTATTCCTGTGACGAATACGTCTGTAAACCCTGCAAGAAGCACAAGTCAAGCATTATTTGTTGGCGACTGGGCAATCGGTCAATTATGGTTATTCTGGGTGGCTCCAATAGTTGGTGCAATTTTAGCAGGGTTGATCTATAAAATGTTCTTTGAAAAATCTGAGTAATTTTGGTGATTAATCAATATCACGACCCTAATACAAAGTAACTCAGCACCTTCCAATAATTATTGAATGTGCTGAGTACCTAATTTATCTGACAATACTATTATAATCTTCAACATCCAAAATCTCTGGAGTATAGTCAACATTATATCTTTTCAAGACATTTACGTATGCTTTTAAATGATGTGTTGAACCACGCTTGAGATTATTCATTACAAATTGAATGTCTTCACTTTTTATATCATTTTCCAATAAATACTGTAAGTCTTCTATGTCAACCTCTTCTATCAACGCGCCTACTTTCAGTGCTTCCACTTTACTTTTAAGACCATTTTCAATCAACTCATAATAAAGTTCCTGAAGATCCTCGTTTGTAAATATACCTATATCATTTCCTTCAGCCGGATCTTTAAGTTCATATCGATTCAATAAGTATAGTATAGCATCCATATGCACTTGTTCACTTTTGCTTATATTTTTAAATGGCAACAAAGACCATTGGTCGTAAAGTGTTAAATACACATCACGGGCCAATTTCTCTTCTTCTCGCATAAAATACAATCCATTTATTTCTGCTTCACCCAACTGCTCTTTGGGGAGCGCATCAATAAAACCAGTAACTTCTGAGATTTCATTAGAAATGTCGGAGACAAGAACGGGTTCATTTTCAGTAATTTCATCTGAAACTTGTTCACAAGCTGTAAGCTGCACGAGTCCCATTGACATCAGGACGATTACCAAATAATTCGTTTTCATTTTTTTAAATTTTTAGTTGAACATGTATTTTCATTAATCTCATTAATAAAAAAAAACTAACTCTTCGAATATCTTTATCGAAAAATTTCTTTCTGATTTATTAAAGAATAGACAAATCTTAATGGAAAGAATAACTTAAAAAATAATATTCAACTAACTCCAGGCAATTCTCAACCAATAGTATTTTTCAAGCTTTCTATATGTTTTTCATGCTCTGATATAGGCCTTTACATTTTCTTATTCAATAGAAAAATTGATAATTACAAATGTTTGTGTGAACATGTGGAACTATTTTTTAAAAGAAAAGTAAAAGAAGGTTGGAAAAAGAATGAATTAAGATATTTTTTTTGTCGCTTGTTTTGGTAGACATTTTTCACAATGTCCATTTTCATCGTTCCCGGCATTTATTTGTTTGTAGATAAATCTACCAAAAAAATAAAGTGCTACTAAAAATAAAATGCCGACTAGTATTTTCTGTTCCATTAACGTGTTTTTATAATTTATTAAACCAAATCAGTGCACTTTAGTTTAGCATATCATTAAAATATTTTCTCATTATTATCAGCCTTCCCAATACTTCGAAATCACTTGGTACATTTCAGGTTGTACAGCACAGCCAGCAATGATCTCATTTCCAAAAATATAATTATCTCCTCCCTGATAGTCGGT
>CAYREN010000016.1:5791-28076 GCA_964423255.1 uncultured Roseivirgaceae bacterium
TTGTCATCCTTCAATAAAGCAATGCTCACAGAATAAGGAGGCAATCCGTGCATGAAGTTGGTAGTGCCATCCAAAGGATCTATTACCCAATTATATTTATCTGCTTTTTCTGTTTCTGTACCCTCTTCTGTAATAAATCCGGCAATAGGCAAAGTGAACTTCAATGTTTGAACAATCATTTTCTCCGCTTCCATATCTACATAAGAAACCAGATCATTTAATCCTTTTTCCTTAATTTTAGACTTGTCGAACTTTAGTCCTTCGTGCCTTATAAATTCACCGGCTTTCATGGCTATTTTTACAACTTCATTTACTGTGTGTTGGAGGTCTATTTTCATAAATATTATATATTATTTGCAAAACTAATTTGATTAGTTGAGCTATAGTCAATTAATTAGATATTTTTCTATTTCTTAATACCATCAATTACAATAACAATTTCGCCTTTAATTTCTTTTTGGCTAAAGTATTTTTCAACATCCTCTGCACTTCCTGTCTTGGTTTCTTCATAGATTTTTGTCAATTCACGAGAAACAGATATTTTTCTGTCAGCGCCAAAATATTCTATGATTTGAGCAAGCAATTTTTTTAACCTGCGTGGTGATTCATATAAAACCATTGTTCTCTCTTCCTCAACCAGATTTTTCAGTTTGGTATGCCGACCTTTTTTCGTAGGTAAAAAACCCTCGAAAATAAACCGATCGATCGGCAATCCCGATTTTACCAGAGCAGGAACAAATGCCGTTGCACCAGGCAGGCATTCTATTTTAAGACCGGCAGCTTCAGTGGCTCTAATCAATAAAAATCCAGGGTCAGATATCCCTGGAGTTCCTGCATCAGAAACCAAAGCAAATTGCTCTCCTTTATCCAGATGATCGACAAGCAATCCTACCTGCTTGTGCTCATTATGAATATGATAACTTTTTTGTTTAGTAGATATTTTATAATGTTTAAGTAGTTTTCCAGTTGTACGCGTATCTTCTGCTAATATTAAATCAACATTTTCCAATACTTCTAAAGCTCGCAAGGTGATGTCCTTCATATTGCCAATTGGAGTTGGGACAAGATATAATGAGGTCCTTTGATCTTTCACTTGGCTATTTTATAATCTTGTCAATTTCCCTGGCCAAATCATGATCTTTTTTTGTGACTATGTCACCGGCATCATGAGTTGAAAGTTCTATCGAAACTCTATTGTATACATTTGTCCAGAAGGGATGATGATCCATTTTTTCTGCAACTATTGCTACCTTTGTCATAAATGCAAATGCGCTAATAAAACTGTCAAATTGAAAGTCTGCCTTTAGTTTGTTGTCTTCTTCTTTCCACATGATTTAACAGGTTAATTTTTAGTTCTTGTTTGATAAAATAAATCCAATCCTTTGAAGCATTATTAATATCATTGGTATAAATGCAAAATGATAATACTGTGGAATTTGTTGCCATAACACAAGTAACAAAATATAAACTATTCCAAAAATCCACAAATACCATTTTTTGATTTTATCAGAGATCTTATTCCAAAATATAAATAATGGAAAGTGAAATGGAATTGCCCAAAGTAGATTATAATTATCTTTAGTGGCCAGGTGATCAGTAAAAAACCATAATAAGAATACTACCCATCCTACAATTCCGATCAGGCTAAAATACATTACATCAAACCAATGAATTGATTTTTTTATTTTTATACTAAATATGCTGAGGATAACACTTAATATAAAAAGTGCCCACATCAGTCTCCCTGGTGTAATAAAAAATACGTCGGGCTCAATATCTTTTCGGCTTACCAATACTTTTTTTGAAGTAGTGAATGGCACTCTTTTGCCATTCTTCAATATTGTAGCCATCGCAAAACCCTTTTCAAGATAATCCGGAAGAAACATATAATCTGTTGGTCTGGCAATAGCATCTGTCGGCAACCCCAAAGCAATGTCAATCCCGAAATCTGACCAATGATGATGTGTCAAATATAAATCTATCAAATTTCGAAAAGTCAATTTGCCGCTAACCCAGTCATCTGGATAATTATATTGAAAATCATCTCCAAATGCTGTTTGCACAATATCCCTGATTCTTGTGGCACAATTGTCATAAAAAAAATCGTAGTTGTAATTGCGGTTTTCCGGTTTGTAATTTTCATTGAGAAAAAAGAATAGTTTTCTTTTTTGGGCGATGGTCAAGTTCAAATCCTGTTCAACTATCGATCGGTTTTCGTACTGAAATGAATAGGCAAAATTTTCAAATTTCTGTATTGAAAGCATATAATGAAGCTGCCCTTGCACAAACTTCAAATAGAAATTTGGGGTATTAAAATCGAAAGTCCCATAATTAAAAACTATATCAAGATTTTGCTGCGGGTCTTTGATCCTGATAGCACTATGACCAAACGTTGAATAGAGATCTGCACCCGGTGAACCAGTAAGTAGGCTTACTTTTGTGGAATCAGAAATATGCTGCGCTTCCGCATAAAAAACCATGGTAATAAGAAAAAGAGCAATCCAAGTAAATCTCATAACAATTATTTCGCAGTAATAATATATTGGTATTGTAAACTTGCAGTGTCAAGAATTATATCCAAAAATCCAGCAGATTTTAAATTTTTCATAACCTCTCCTGGAGAATTCTTTTTGCCTGATGGTCCTACAGGCAGGGTACCTTGCTTGAAATCTACTAAAACAAGAACACCATCATTTCTCAATGCATTGTTTACAATATTCATATAAGCAAATTTGTCATTGAGATAGTAGTAAACATTTACCATTAATATAGCATCAACCTCATCGCTATGAAGATTAGGTTCATTTTCAACAGTTAGTCGTGTTTCTATCACATCTGCCTGATCAATGGGCAATTCAAGTTTTCTGTCTTCAATATAGTCGAGATATCGCTGTTCAATATCAATTGCCAGCACTCTTTTAGCATCTTTTGAAATAGGAAAAGTAAAATACCCGGTTCCAGAGCCAATGTCAGCAACAATCTTTCCAGATATCTCTCCTAATTTATCAATCACCAAATCGGGATTTTGCCATGAGCCCCTGTCCTTTTCTGTTTCTAAATTCAATTCAGTATTGAATTCCAGATAAACTTGTGAAGAATCTTCTAAACTAAAATTTGCCGATTTCTCTAAAAACAGATCACTATTATCCTCAGAAGTTTTTTTTTCCTGGCAAGAATAAAAACAACTTTCGACAATCGTCAAAACTAAAAATTGGTAAAATAGCGTCTTCAATGAAATCAAGTTTTTACTTATTGGATTCACAAATTTAGTCGAAAAAGATTATCTTTATAAGATATGTCATTTTCTAATTAGTGAAATGAAAATTAACGAAAACAATTTAAGCCAGGATGAAATTCAGTCCATTAAATATAGTTTTTTTCATATTTATCATTCTTTTCTTAATGAAGGATTTTTATCTAAAGATTTTGTTGGATGCCTTTTTAAATGGGGAGTACAACTTCATATAACAGAAGATGAGCTTAAAAACATTGACCCATCATATGTAGTTGAGGAAATTGCGAGCAAAGAAAGTGCTCTTCAACATTTATTTAATTTGGTATTTATGATTTACCTTGACGGTAAAGTTGAAGACATTGAATTGGAGGTTGTGACAAAATATGCTGAAAAAAATGGTTTTCAATCGTATATTGTCAATGATCTTTTAAAGGCTATAGTAACGGCTCCTCATGATGGTTATGACTTTCAGCACGTTAAGCAACATTTGAGGGAAATAATTGAGTATGCTCGGGAATAATAAAATACTATCTTTCAAAGAGCAATTAGGCCTTTTATTTTTTGTGCCTTAAAATAAATTTCAATTATCTCATCGCTAGATTTAATATACTTATTCAATGTAAACGAAGTATACTTTCCATTTTTTGAGCTTTTTAAATTTAATGATTCCTGAGGAAAAATTGCCTTTAGCTCAGAAAATTTAGCACTTGGCACAATGAACTTAAACATATAAGTAGTTGGCCATTTATGTTCATTATCCAGCTTTTCTTTAAAGTCTTCAAACGAATTCATGTGCTTATCATTGGGCAAATAAATTAAATAATTTTGGTTATTTGTTATTATCTTATAATAATCCAGCTCATTAGTAAAGCTGGATTTTAATCAATTTTTTTTTCGATATGATTATTAATATTAAGCTTAAAAAAACCTATACCTTAAATCTTTAATGTTAGCATCTTTTTTTATCGCTTCTCCAGCATTAAAGGATGCCCTGCTTGTTGCTCTTTGTTCGATCTGGCTTTTGTACGGGGCATAGTCTGCGATCTCTGGTGCTTGAGTTAAGTTAATCATCTCAATAATCAATACGCCATTTTCTTCCTGTATTGGTTTTGTCCTTTCTCCACTTGCTAAAGCGAAAGTTTTACCAATAGATACTGGTGCAAATCCAACAGAAGGAAGTGAATTTGTCGAAAACTTAAGATCGCTTGAATTGTAAACTCTTGCATCTGATCCATAATTTTCACTCATTTCATCAAGAGTTCCACTCATCGCGTTAAGTTTTTCAATTATAATTGATCCCTTTTTCTCATTTTTTACTTTTGGTTCTATTTGTTCTTTGACATCTTCTACTGATGCACTACCTTCCTCTGTTATTTTTGTTAGAACAACCACAATATATTGGTCATCTAATTCTTTTACTTCAGATATATCGCCAATTTCACCATCATTATAAGCCCATTGTATAACAGATCTTGCATTACCTACATCGTTAAATCTTCTGTCATTTTTACCAATGTTTTTAGCATTAAATACTTGAAGTGTGTCTCGCTCCGCATTAGCTATGAACTCATCATAATCTCCACTTGTAGATGCAAAAAAGTCCGCTCTTCTGAAGGCTTTATTTCTTGTTTCATCACTTGGAGTAATTTCCCTCTCTATACTTGCAATAGCATATTGGTTTTTATTCAATGTTTGTGTAACCTCAATTATATGATAACCAAATTGGGTTTCTATAAGTTTATTTATCCGGCCCTTCCTAGACGCATTAAACACAGCTTGTTCAAAAGGTTTAACCATTTTTCCAGGACCAAACCATCCTACATCACCACCATTTTGTGCAGATACTACATCTTCACTATTTTCACTGGCTATTTGCTCAAAGTCACCACCACGACGCAGTTGATTCAATATTCCTTGTGCTTTTTTCTTGGCCTTAGCCTTTGACGGATCAGATTCATCTGTCCATTTGATTAATATATGCCGGGCCTTTGCTGCCCCAACGGTATCTTCTTTTATGTCAGAAATTTTGTAAAGTACAAATCTGCCATTATTAAAATATGGTCCTCTTACATCACCTTTGCTCAAATTGGAATAGTTAGCCTGAAGAATGGCTGGCAATGCATCAATTGCTTGTTTTGTAAAATATTGATCAGCATCTGAATTGCTCCTGGCGAATAGAGAATCTTCAGTGTTTGCTCTAAAATCTAATTTTAACTGATCCATTTCCTCCTGAAAAAAAGCTGTGTCTTTTGCTGAAGAAAGCATTGGAATAGATACATAACTAAAATCTCTACTCTCCTCAACAGTGTATTCTGCTATATGACCATTAAAATATTCTTTCAGCTCACCTTCTGAGACATTTACAGCAGAATCAGAAACGGAATAATAAGGGATGTATAAATATT
Organism: uncultured Roseivirgaceae bacterium; assembly: GCA_964423255.1. Lineage (GTDB taxonomy): Bacteria > Bacteroidota > Bacteroidia > Cytophagales > Cyclobacteriaceae > JAAUQL01. Next base: position 11,432 of record CAYREN010000016.1, read on the forward strand.
TTATTTCTGCAACAGCTGTTTCTTCTTGATATTGTTTTTTGGCCTCAGCTTCCGTTGCATGAACAGTTTTAACTAATAAATTGTCGAATTTTATTCTATACCTTGATGGCATCAAATTTTGCTCAAATAGGTACCAAGATGCTTGTTGTGCTGGAGGCATTTGACTTACCTGCTTAAGATATCCAATTATTCGATCTCTTTGAAATTCCCCAGTCTGAGGATCAGAAAATGCTTGTCTTATTTCAGGTGAAACATTTGTACCCTGGACCATATCCCATTGCTCATCATCTGTGACCTTCATTCCCAGAATATCATATTGATTTTGAAAAGCAATTTTAACAATTAGATAATCCCAGGCTTGCTGACGAATAGAAAACATTTCACCTTCAGATGGGTTTCTTCCGTAATTTACGGTATAGTTATATTTTATTTGCTCAATCTCCTGTTGATATCGTTCTCTTTGGATTGTTTCGCCGTCAATCTCACCAACATCTGTTTTGTTCTTACCAAGGATAGTTGAATTTGGCCCAAGAACATCTCCCCCAACTACAAAAAAACCAAGACCTATTGCTATTACTCCTATCGCCCAACCTGATCTTTCTCTTATTTTATTAATTAATGCCATATGAATTTTTCTTAAAGTGCCGCAAAAATAACTACTTAGATACTGAAAACCAAAAAAACAAACTTTTGAAAAATCTACCTCTTTCCCTTTAAATGTTACCTATTTATTGTAAGTCTGATGTTTTCAATTCTTATATCTTCAATGCTTTCAATTGTGAACAGAAACTGGTTAAGTTGAACCTTCGCATTCTTATCAGGGAAATCTTCCGTTGTTGCCAATATTAATCCTCCAAGCGTCTCATAGTCTCCCTCGGGTAAGTGAAAACTATATTTATCGTTGAGATAATCAATTTCATGTCTTGCACTAAATATGTAATTGTCTTCATCAATTTTCTGTTCCAACAGGCTCTCTTCATCATGCTCATCTTGAATTTCGCCAAATATTTCTTCCATTATATCTTCGATTGTGACGATACCGGATGTCCCACCGTATTCGTCAACAACCAGCGCAACATTTTTTCTTTCAGCAATAAATTGAATCATTAATTCATTTGCCGGTATGGTCTCAGGTACTATCGTAATTGGCAAAAGAATTTCTGTCAACTTTTTGGGTTTCTTAAACAGCTCAATTGAATTGCAATACCCAATTATATTATCAATAGACTCTTTAAATACAAGTACTTTTGAAAAGCCACTTTCAACAAATGCATTTTTTAACTCTTCTATTGTTTCGTCAATACTCACAGCAACTAGTTCGGTTCTGGGAACAAGACAATCTCTTACATTTACACTTTTAAATTCTAAGGCATTAGTAAAAATTTTTGTATCCACCTGATGTTTAGATTCATCTTCCTGGCTATCTATCATTTTTTTGATATATAGATTTAGATCAATCAACCCAAATACAGGCTTGTCTTCAGAAAATTCCAGACCCAATACCTTTTCAATAAGAAATTTAGAAAGATTTACTATTATCCATACTGCAGGAAAAAAAGCTATGTAAAAGATAAAAATTGGAACTGCCAGAAAAGAAAGCATCTTATTTGGCCGGATTAAGAACAAGCTTTTCGGTAAAAATTCTGCTGTGATTAATACAATAAATGTTGCAATTATAGTTTGCATGATAAATATTAGCAGTTTATTATTTAAAATAACAGGTAGGCTAGATGCGATAATTGGTTCTAGTAAAAATGCCATGAAAATGCCATAAATTACCAGTGTTAAATTATTCCCTATTAAAATTGCTGTGATAAACCTGGAAGGCTTTTTGAGAAAAATTGACAATATTTTATCAGAAAAATGACCTTGATTACTTCTGAGTTCAATATGCAATTTGTCCGATGTGATAAATGCTATTTCGACACCAGAGAAAAATGCCGATAAGACCAGTGAAATAATTACAATAATTAAATAATTAGCATCCATCATTTTTTAATACTGACTGCCAATTTTAAATACAATTCATATTTTCTCATAAGGTAAACTAATTATTAAATGCGTAAGACTCCAAAGTTATTTTAAAATTTTATGAGATAATAAATTATTATAATTTTGAGAATAGCTCATTCAAAATAAATATAAACTATTCTTCTTCTAGAGAAATTGTTCCTTTGGAATTTAATATTTTCCAATAAGAAAAGTCTTGCTTTGCTTCCAATCCATCTCCAATGTGAAGTTCCCCGTCCTTCTCAATTCTAACAAATTTATCGGTAAATACTTCTTCTTTTTTCAGGTTCCAATATAATTCTTCAGTGTCCAGTCTGTCTTTGGTCCTTATTTCTTCTATAACCACATTGCCAGTTGCTTTGTACAAATCTTCTTTTCTAGTATAATAACAATAGTCGGCTTTTAAGGTAGAGGTAGGGTCTCCATTTTTATCAAAAAATTCGAGGAATAGCCCATCGGGGAACTCTCTGTCACTGTTGCCGAAAACTAATTGTATTGGTGCCTGCATTTTCATTTTTACCACTGCCGAATCGGAATAGTAAGTTGTTGCTTTACCAATTTCGAAAATTGGGCCAACATACTCTTGGATCTCGATTACTTCTTCTGATTTTGGTCCACAGTTATAAAAAAGTGAAATGGCGAAAATTAATTGGAATGAAATAATTTTCATTTTGAAGAAGTATTAATTGTTATTTGTAGACGTGGCCATTCTGTAATTATTAAATTTTCTGCTTACTTTGGTGTTTAACCAAAAAAAACGGCCTGAGAATATCACAGGCCGCATTTTTTACTGTTTATTCTTTATTTTTTTTGAATCTTAACTGTTTGGTTAATCCAGCATCCTACTTTATAACTGTCACCAACTTGCATGTTCCATGTAAATATTTCTTCCATTGTTGGAAACTGCGCTTTGGCTCTACTCATCCCTCCACTATCACCAGCACGTTTAAACATGTCATAAGCTGCAATATAAATTGCCTTATCATGAATTGGATTTTCGCCTTTTTTACAATTATTAAAGCTATTGTAATATAAGTTGCCGATAAGTTTGTATGCATTTTTAAGGGTTGGATCTGCTGCAACAGCTTTTCTGGCATAATCACGAGCACTGACATTACGATCTAAATTGGATTGAATAACTGCGAGTGTGTAATAAGATTCACCGATCTTGGTGTTATCTTCTGTTAATTCAATAGCTTCTTCATAGTATTTAACTGCAGTTTCGTAATCCTTTTTTGCAGCTGCTGACTGCCCGATTAATTTTGCCAATACAAATTGCGGCTCGTTCTTTTGAACAATTTTTGCAGCATCCATTGATACCTTAAGATTCATACATTTTCCAGCAAAGGCTAACCTCAAAATATTTTTAGCAAGTTTGAGGTTTTCCGGCTCTGCATCAAGTTTTGGTCCTAAAGTCTCCTCAACAAAATTACAATCAACGTCAATTGTTTGCACCAATAAATTATTTACTTTATCAAGAATATCTTTCAGTTTTTCAACATTCTTTTTAACAACCTCAATTTTAAAGGTTGTAATCTTAACTATCTCTGCATAATTATCTAAAACTTCTTCATCGCTGATATTTCCTCCCGATAATTTGTACCTCCTTATTACATCCATGAAGGGGAGTAAGTTCATATCCATAACCTTATTTCCATTCAATTCAAAAGTACTTTTGAACAATTGGAAAAGTTCCTCGTATCGATCCTTGTCTTTATAGTAATATTTGTAAGCATCATAAGCCTTTCTATTCAATACTTTTTCTTCATCTCCAAAATATTTGGTACGTAAATCATATAGTAAAAGAACTGAATCTTGAAAAACAATTTTCTTTGCCTTGTCTGTTTCTTCTGTGGCAAGCCCTTTGTATATCTTTACGCCATTTTGATAAATGGACTTATTGAGATTTGGAACATTTATTAACAACCAACTTAAGTGATTTGCAGCAAGTCTATAATTACCTTGTTTGTAGCTATCTGTGTACATAGCATTTGTTGTTTCAGCTTTAGCTTTATCATCTGGCCAATTCCATTGGGCATTTGCAGTACTAAAAAATAAAGTTCCAATTAATCCGATAAAAAAAATCTTAGCTTTCATAGTTATAATTTTAGTCAAACTTTCGTTGATTTCTGTACCAACCATAAGAACGGTCATTAAATGTCATTCCAAGGTTAATTTTAAAGTAGTCTTCTCTTATTAGTCCATCTGAGGTGGTCCCTAACTGCCCATATTTGAATCCAATATTAAATATAGACGCATTGCCAACTGGTAAAGATAATCCAAAATTTATACCAAAGTCGTTAATATTGGTATTATTAACTTTTACTGGTGTCTGTTCGTAGTTAAATCCAAACTGATAAGTCACTCTCTTTAAATAGTTTACAGAGATAAAATCAGGAGTAAATTCTCCACCCAATATCATTTCATAACTTTGAGTAAGTTCTTGTTCACTACCAAAATCCGTTTTGTATTGAGACCAATTTCTCGAATAGAAATCAACTCCTACTGTCCATTTATATCCTTTAGTAAGGCTAAATCCACCACCAAATTTTTGAGGTAAAAATGTATTCCCTTTAGCATTAAAAACTATGGTATCAGTTGGAGGAAGAGGATTATTATCTTCAATAATCTCAATTCGCTCATCTCGCTTGGTATTCATATTGCTTGCAAATTCATAAACCAACCCAAAATTAGCTTCCAATTTTTTGCCAATTTTCCTTTTCATATACAATCCACCTTCCAATACTAAATCAGAATATCTTGACGACCTGTAAAATTTTGATGCCTTAAATACTTTTGCCACTCCAATGGTGTCGTCTTCATTTATATAAGAACGCTCACTTAAATTAATTATTGATTCATCCGCTACAGTGCCAAATGTATATCCAATTCGACCTCCTAAATAAAGAAATTTTGGTACAATTTGCCAACCACTACTTAAACTCACCTGATTTAAACCTCCATCACCTTTATATTGGTAATTTGCGTCGGTCTCATCACGATTTATTACTTTTCCATCAGAGGTGATATTATAAGAGACATTGCTATATGGCATCAGACTAAATGCCATTGTCCATTTCCCACTTTTTAATGGAAAACCAAAAGTGAGATAACTTAAACCTCCATTTGTATTGCTTTGGCTTAAATCAGAAGTATTGAGTGTTCGTTGTTCAGTATAAAGTCCTGCATCAAAAGTAGAAAACGAATTCATGGGTAACATTGCAGGATTCACTGTATTTAAAATCCATGGCTTTCCGTTACTTATTCCCAGTCCTCCCATACTTTTATGGTAAGTCAATCCTTTACCAGAAAGCTTTCCAATTCCAAAAATGGAATATGGACTTGCAGCGGTTTGCGCTTTACCGTCTATGGCTATCACAGACAAGAATAAAATATAAAAAATAAGTTTATTATTCATTCAAATTATACCTCAGTATTTGATTAAGACCGACTAAAACCAAATTTGGGTTTGCAAAGATGTGACCTTTTATTTTAGATTCAAAAAAAATTGCATCACCCCCACAAAATATAATGGTCAAATTGTCAAAAGATTGTTGATAAAGGTGTATAATTCCTTCTACTTCAACTATTGTCCCATTTATGGCACCACTTAGCATACATTCTTTTGTAGTCTTTCCGATCAACTGAGCATTCGTCTTAGTTGTAACATTTGGTAGCTTAGAGGTAAACTTATGCATTGCTTTTAATTTCATTTCTATACCCGGTGAAATTCCGCCACCATGGTAATTGCCTGTGCTATCTATAAAATCGTAAGTAATGCAAGTTCCGAGATCAATAGTAAGACAATTTTGATTTTTATATAAATATGCTGCTCCAGCCACAGCCGCCACTCGATCTATCCCAAGCGTGTGCGGTGTGTCATATAAAATATTAATGGGAAGTCGAGTCAAATGGTTTATAACAAGCGTACTGGAAATTTTAGATGATTTTTTGATAAGCTCACCAATTCCTTTTCTAACAGTTCCAATTGCTATTTGCTCAGGATTGTTTTCTTTTAATATCTTTATTATCAGCCTATCCGCCACATTTAGCTTAATATCCAGTAGTTTGTTTTTTCTGAAAAAGCCTAATTTGGCATTTGTATTTCCGATATCAATACATATATTCAAAACCGCTTGTTGATGTATTTTAGTAAATTATTTATTGATGCGTCCAAAATTAAATTAATTATATGAAACCGGCATGGCCGGATCAAATTAAGGATACTTAAGGGCATGATTATTAGCCTCAGCAAATAGTAAACCTTAAAAACATAAACAGATGAAACTGGCCATGGTTAGAATAATTATTGACATTAATAGGCAGAAATAATTGGAATCTATCAATGGCAGTATTTATACAAATATTAATCACTTTAAATTCATGCAGTGAACATAAAATTTTAATAAACTACTAGTAATAACTAAAAGTGTCTATTTGAAAAACTGCTATATTTAAATGAAAATATCCAAATACTAAACCTGAATTTTAAGTAAAATTTACCCAATGAAAAAATTTGATGTTGTAGGTTTAATGTCCGGAACTTCTCTGGATGGATTGGACATCGCTTTCGTAAGATTTTTATATAACACAAGATGGACGTTTGAAGTAATTCAATGTCAATCCATTCCTTATGAAAATGAGTTGATAAAGCATTTAGGTCATGCACCTGAAATGAGCGCTTTAGAATTAAAAAAATTGGATATCCACTATGGGAAATGGATTGGTGAACGGGTAAAGGAATTCAACCATTCCTACAATTTCAATCCTGAATTAATAGTTTCTCATGGGCATACAGTTTTTCACCAACCAGAAGAGAATATTACTCTTCAAATAGGTTGTGGTTATCATATAATGTTGGCTACTGGGATAAAAACAGTAAGTGATTTACGGTCATTGGATGTGGCTCTGGGAGGCCAAGGAGCACCTCTCGTTCCTATTGGGGATAAATTATTGTTCGATGATTTTGAAATGTGTTTAAACCTCGGTGGGTTTTCCAATATTTCATTTAATAATTCCGGCAAACGTATTGCATATGATATCTGCCCTGTAAATACCGTACTAAATAAATTGGCAAATAGGTTAAATCTTCCTTTTGATGATGAAGGAAGAGTAGCAAAATCAGGAATTACAAATTCTGTATTATTAGAAAAACTAAATTCAATATACTATTATTTGCAAAATCCACCCAAATCATTGGGTATTGAATGGGTAGTTAAAAACATATATCAATTTCTTGATAATGATACTCCGGCCAACTTGCTAAATACTTTTTGCCATCATATGGCATTTCAAATAAACCAATCTATAGATTTAAATTATTCTGACCATGAGAAACTAAAGATCTCAAAAATGCTTATTACCGGGGGTGGTGCAAAAAATAAGTTTTTAATTGACTTGATAAAATCAAAGTCTAACGGGAAAATCGAGGTGATTATCCCCGATGTTCAAATAGTGGATTTTAAAGAGGCAATAATATTTGCTTTTCTTGGTCTTTTGAGAACGCTCAATAAAGTTAACACTTTAAAATCTGTTACAGGGGCCAGGATCGATTCTTCTGGTGGGGTGATTTTTGACAATTTAAATAAGTAATTTTCTATGTGTTTTGTTCAAATTTAATCAAATAATTGTTTTATGGATTTCTTTGTAATTAGTTTAAAATTTATCGTTTTTTATGCGACAATCATTTTAATTTTTTAATCTACTAAAGTAGTATTTATGAAGCAGATACTTTTCATTATTCTATTCTTAAGTTTATCAATATATCCTGCAAAATCTTTCGACAATTCCACCAATCACAATCTTAATGTTTCTGTAACAAATAATACCGAAACTGACGCAACAGTCTCATCTGAGATTTCTTCTGATGATGAAAATACCAATCATCATGCGCCTCCAGCTTGGTCAGTCATTCCATTTGTGCTATTGTTATTAATGATAGCCACAGGGCCATTATTTTATGAACATTTCTGGCATCATAATTATCCAAAAATTGCAGTGGCACTAGCAGTTGTTGTTGTGCTCTATTACATTTTTGTATTACAAAACACACATGGGCCAATTCATGCAGCATTTGAATATGTGCAGTTTATTGCACTTCTGACAGGATTGTTTGTCGCTTCAGGAGGAATCATGATTAATGTAGAAAAAAAGGGAACTCCTGGAGTAAACTCTGTCATCTTACTTATTGGTGCAGTAATCGCAAATATCATTGGTACGACAGGAGCTTCAATGTTGCTAATTCGTCCATTTATCAGAGTAAACAAAAATCGAATTAAGCCATATCATATTATATTTTTCATTTTTGTGATAAGTAATGTAGGGGGTTCGCTTACCCCGATTGGAGATCCACCACTTTTTCTTGGGTTTCTTAAAGGTGTACCCTTTTTCTGGACATTAACACACAATTTTTACCCCTGGCTTTTTACGATCATTTTGCTTGTAGCTATTTTTTATTTTTATGATAAAAAAAATAAATCCGATAACTCGGTAGAAGAAAAATCATTCAATGGAAAAATTACAATAAAAGGAGGCAAAAACTTTCTATGGTTATTGATTATCATTTTGGCAGTATTTCTTGACCCTAATGTTTTTGACTGGGTGCCAGCGATACATTATGACGGTCAAAAATTCTCTTTCCTGAGAGAGGTAATTATGCTGACAGTAGCCTACTTATCTTTTAGCTTAGGAGATAAAGAATTATTAAAAACCAATGAATTTAATTTTGAACCTATCAAGGAAGTAGCTTATATCTTTGTTGGTATATTCGGAACCATGATGCCTGCACTGGAATTAGTGGGCAATTTTGCTCAATCACCAGCTGGAGTAAATCTCATTAGCCACAATACCCTTTATTGGGGAACCGGCATGCTGTCAGGATTTTTGGATAATGCTCCTACTTACTTAAATTTCCTTGCTGCCGGCATGGCTGCACAGGGTGCCAGTATCACTTCCATAGCTGATGTAATGAAATTTGCTAGTGATGGCTTTGATGATTCAGCATTGATGTTGAAAGCAATCTCAGTTGCTGCAGTATTTTTTGGTGCCATGACATACATTGGAAATGGCCCGAACTTCATGGTTAAGTCAATTGCGGAGCAGGTGGGCATTAAGATGCCATCGTTTTTTGGATATATTATCAGGTATTCCTTACCGATATTAATTCCATTGTTTATTCTCGTTTGGTTGATATTTTTTGCTTTCGCATAAAATAATTATTCGGCAACGATTTTTGATACTTCTGATTTAATAGTCAACCATCGAGATTCATCCATTTTAGGGCCAATCACTTCTATCACATTTCCACCCAATAGACCACCAAGCTTGCTACATTTTTCCAAAGAATGATTGTTGGCTAAACCATATAAAAATCCGGAAGCATACAAATCTCCTGCACCGGTAGTGTCAATTGGCTTGGCCTGAATTGCTCCAATGGACAATTCTTCATCACTGGTTTTGACAAGAGAACCTTTAGCACCAATTTTAACAATTGAAATTTCGCACATTTTTGATATTTCTTGCAAGGCAGCTTCCGGCTCCATACCTGTAAAAGCTTTAGATTCCTCCTCATTAGCAAAAACAATATCTACATAATCCGCAACTATCCTTTTTAAAAATTCCAGATTGTCTTCAACAACATTGTAGCTTGCTAGATCAAGAGAAACTTTAACTCCACATTTTTTTGCCATTTTCATTGCAGTTTCTATCAATGCCTGATTATGAACTAAATATCCCTCTATATGAAAGTAATCATATCCTTTAAAAAAGTCTTCTTTTAAATCTTCAGGAGTCATTTCTACTGCCGCTCCAAGAAAGGTTGCAAATGTTCTTTGCGAATCTTCACTAATCAATGTAGTGGCAATACCGGTATCTTGACTGCCATTTAATAATATTGCTTCAATCCCCTTTTTTGTCATGTCTTTGGTGAAAGTTTCGCCATATTCATCGTCATGGATTTTACCAATGTATCCGCATGGAGTTCCCAAATTTGCCAAGCCATTTATAGTGTTGGCTGCAGATCCACCAGAAGCGATTTCGTATTTCAGATGACTCATTGACTGGATCAATTGCTGAGATTTCTCTTTATCAACCAATTGCATGCTCCCCTTTGGTAACTCAAATTTATCCAGTAGTTGATCATTATCTATTTTTACCAATATGTCTACCAGGGCATTGCCCATTCCTAATACCTTTTTCATAGTGCTTTTTAAAAAATTAAAACTGCGCCAAAAATAACCTGATTAAAGCAAACAAAAAAGGAGAACTTGCAATTCAAATAAGTCTGGGTGCCAATGGAAAATAGTATTTTTTATTGGTTCGACACGATATGATAAGCCTTAAATTTTAATGGTTGTTAAAGAGGTTTTATCCTCAAAAAAGGTATCTTGAAAATTATAATATTACTCAAAAATATTTACCCAATTCGTGCCGGGTTCAATACTTTTATATGAATATTGAAACATATGATTTTAATATGAAATTGAAATATCCTTTTTCAATTTCGAGGCATACCTATCATAGTCAGCCCAATATTGTTTTAGAATTGCAATATGATGGTCAGTTCGGGTATGGTGAGGCAACTATAAATCCCTACTATGATATCACTATCGCAAATTTGAAAGACAGTTTTAGGTCAATGAAGATGCGATTGAAAGATTACGATTTTAGTACTCCTGATAAATTATTTGATGATTTCTCAGATTATTTAAATGTCAACTCTTTTGCGCTTGCAGCGCTCAATAATGCCAGCTGGGATTTGTATGGAAAATTGTCGGGCAAACCCATATCCAAATTAATTGACCTTCCAAAAAATAATTCGCCCTTAACCAGCTATACACTTGGGATTGATAATGAAAATGCCTTACTGGAAAAAATGATAGATTTGCCTTGGCCAATTTATAAAATAAAACTAGGAACAAATAACGACCTCGACATCGTCAAATTTATAAGAAAGCATACAAATTCTACAATTAGAGTAGATGCCAATTGTGCCTGGGATCTTAATAAAACAATTCAATTGTCCACAGAGTTTAAAAATCTTAAGGTGGAATTTATTGAGCAACCATTGGCAGCGAGAGATTCTATGCAGGAAAATTGCTTTCGCAATTCAGCACTGCCTTTGTTTGCAGATGAAAGTTGTCGAACTGAATCTGATGTGGAAAATTGCAAGAACAAATTTCATGGGATAAATATTAAATTGCTAAAATGTGGTGGTTTATCTCCCGCATTGAGAATGATAAAAAATGCCCAAAAATTAGGACTTAAAATTATGGTTGGTTGTATGACAGAGTCTTCAGTAGGTATATCAGCAGCAGCTCAGCTTTTGCCTTTTGTTGACATTGCAGATTTGGATGGACCCTTACTTTTAGCCAATGATCTGGCAGAAGGACTAACTTATGAATTTGGGAAAATATCCATTTCAGATAGGAACGGTCTTGGGATTATTTATAGAGGAAGTGAATTTTAAAATATTATGAGTACAAAGATTATGACTAAATATATATATGCGTTTTTACTTCTGATTGGTATTTTATCATGCGAAAACAAAAGCAAGGTAAAAGAAATTCAGAAAATAATCGATGAAGTTAAAATTGAATATGCACCAGATAGCCGCACAGCTATTTTTAACATCAAAATGGAAAATGCGCAAACAGTTATTATTTCAGGAGAAACTAATGATAAGAAGGCAAAAAAGTCATTGATGAAACGCCTTCAACATGCTGAAATTTCTGTAAAAGATGAAACCGTTTTATTACCGGATGAAAGTGTAGGAAATAAATTTTTGGCTATAGTGAATGTCTCAGTAGCAAATCTTCGTACTGCCCCAAAGCATAGTGCCGAGCTTGCTACACAGGCACTTTTGGGAACCCCTGTAAACTTGCTGAAAAAAGAAAGTGGTTGGTATTTGATTCAGACACCAGATAAATATATCGCATGGACAAATAGTGGGAGTATAACTATTTTGGATCAGGCTCAATTTTCGAATTGGAAAAGCAGCCCTAAAATTATTTATTTAAATACCAGCGGTTTTTCTATGAATCAATCTGAAACGCAAAGAGTGTCAGATTTGGTTTCTGGTAATATACTGACTCTAGAGGATGAAAGGGAAGATCATTTCCTGGTATCATATCCTGACAATAGACTAGCTTTAATAAAAAAATATGAAGCTGAATTATTTGATTTTTGGCTTGATCATACCAACCTCAATCAAGGGGGGATTTCTAACACTGCAAAAGAGTTAATTGGAATTCCATACCTCTGGGGAGGCACATCTACAAAGGGTCTGGATTGTAGCGGTTTTACAAAAACTGTCTATTTACTCCATGGAATTGTATTGCCAAGAGATGCCTCTCAGCAAGTTCATGCTGGTGCTTTGGTAGATAAAGACAAAAATTTTGAGCAACTCCAGATAGGTGATTTGCTGTTTTTTGGAAGAATAACAGATGATGACAAGGAGCATGCTACCCACGTAGGACTTTGGCTTGGAAACAATCAATTTATCCACGCATCCAGTGATGTGCACATATCAAGTATGGATTCACTGGCAGATAATTTCGATGCCTATAATTTCAATAGATATTTGAGGGCTAAACGAATAAATGAAAATAATTCTGAATTCGTTTCCGAAGTTAAAAACTTATATACAGGGATTAGTTTTTAGATGTTACCTATTCATTGACCATTTATTCTAAAAAATCCAATCGGACCATTGGTCAATACTACATCCTAAAATTCACAATTATCAAATTTGCCCCTAGTTTCTTTTTGAAAAAAAATTCTATAAAAGAGAACTAATCATAGGCCAATATGTGTTTTACTATTGTCGTTTATACTTTAACAATAAATCAGATGAAAATTTTTAAAATTTACTTTTTAGCACTTGTTGCCATCATGACTTTTTATTCATGCAATAAAAACGAAGACCAAGAGTCAGAATTAGATACCGGAAATCTGATTTTTTACTTCGAACATTTTGAGCATGATAAAGAACTTTTATTTGATGAAATGAGATATACAAATGCTGTGGGAAATCAATATGAAATAACAGATATTCAATGGTTCATCTCAGACATGACATTGCATAAAAATGATGGAAGTGCGATATTGCTTGACGATGAAAATTTCGCCCATTACATTGATACCAACCTTCCCGAAACGCATAAATGGATAATTAATGAAAAAATTCCCGCAGGAGAATACAATTCAATTTCAATGACTTTTGGAATAAAAGGAAAAAAAAATATACCGTTTATGTTCACCGATCCTCCAGAAAGCAATATGCTTTGGCCAATAAATCTCGGTGGAGAATACGGCGGTTATCATTATATGAAACTCAATGGTTTTTGGATGAATAAAGACGATAAACGCCAACCATTTAATTTTCATCTGGGTGTGGGACAAGAAAGAGATATGGACAATAAAATTATAGGATTCATCCAAAATTGGTTTGAAACTGAATTACCATCATCAGGGTTTTCGCTGAAAGGAAATGAAACTAAATCAATATTGCTGAGGATGAATGTAGAAAGATGGTGGGACTCACCAAATGTCTATGATCATGATATTCATGGGAGTAAGATAATGCAAAATCAGCAAGCCATGAAAATGGGAGTAGAGAATGGGGAAAATGTTTTCTCAGTAGGATCAATATCATCTACGGTCAAAGAATAAAAACTTAATTGCGCACTTCAAATGATAAATAGCACCAACATCATTCTTAAATTCTCTTTTATAATTTTGATTTTCTGGTCGTGTAGTCTGGAAAAAAAAGAAGAAATAAAAAAGGATCAATTTAATCCAACGCCATTTACGTTTCCGGAGATTCAATATTTTCCACAAAATCTAAATATCCCCGCTGATAATCCTATGACTTTTGAAGGAGTAGAATTGGGAAGGTACTTATTCTATGATGGACGATTATCAGGAAATACATCTAAAGATATGCTCATGAGCTGCTCAACATGTCATATTCAAAAAAATGGATTTGAGGTCGGGGTTGATCACCTAAAATTTATAAATGGAAAAACCTTTGGCCTTCCCACAAAAGATTTTCCCGATGGTGAGCCTACGCCAAATTATATGCTACCCATAGTCAATACAGTCTACAACCACGACGGTTATCTTTGGAATGGATTTGTTCATGAGGATAATAAACTGAATGGAAGCGAAGATCCTGATAAATTAAATTTGCATTTCAAAAGTATAGAGTCACTCGTATGGATGTCGATAACTGCATCGCATGAAATGAACAGTACTGTCGAAAGAAGTGTGGGGGCAATTCGAAATATACCCTTGTATAAATCAAAATTTAAAGCAGCATTTGGAACTGAGGAAATTACCTATGAACGCATCAGCAAATCAATCGCTCAATTCGTAAGGTCTATCGTTTCTTACAATTCAAAATTTCATAAATACCTGAGGCAGGAAGCAGAACTTACAGAAAAGGAGAAAAAAGGTCATGATTTATTTTTTTCTGAAGATGCTGACTGTTTTCATTGTCATGGGGGATCGGTATTGATGACTACCAATCAATATTTCAATAATGCAAAAGATGCTTCATTCGATCCGGATGATCACGATAGATATTTTGTTAGTGGCGATCAGATGGATATTGGTGCATATCGGGCACCATCATTAATCAACATCGAACTTACAGCTCCATACATGCATGATGGCAGGTTTAAGACCCTTGATGAAGTAATAGATTTTTACTCTGAAGGATTGGTTTATTCCGAATATGTTCATCCATTGATGAAAAATGTACGCCAGAAAGGAGTGCAGCTCAGTGAGGATGAAAAAGCTGCTTTAAAAGCTTTTTTACTTACGCTAACTGACCGTGAGGTAGTGCAAGACCCACAGTACGAATGCCCAGCTGAATTAAAAGAATGGAACGGACAAAATCCCGTATAAGCCCAAAACATTTTTTGGAATCTGACATCAAAAACAGCAAAAGTCTCAATTCAAATGAAAACTAAATTCTCTATGATTCGTTTTGATAATTATAGAATTCAGATACTAAAATGTTGACCAAATGAATGCTAAAACCCTGGAGGATAATCCTGGGTTTTTTCTTTTATTGACAAAAAAAATCATCAATATTCTTTACTTCAGTTTTTGTATTCATCTTATTTATTCCTAAATTAATCTACTTATCAAATCCAAAATTTCAATGAAAAACCCAGAGATTTCGAGAATTATCGCTATGGTACAAAACACCTATGATGGTGCAGCATGGCACGGTTCATCCATTTTAGAAATTTTAAAAAAAGTCAGCACTGAAGAGGCGTTTATGGAGTCCAGACATGTACATAGAATTTGTGAACTTGTTCAACATATTACGGCATGGAGAATTTTTGCTATAAACCGACTCGAGGGAAAATCAAATTATGAAGTCACACAAAAGGAAAACTGGAAAACAATTCGTGACCAGGATGAAGCTGCTTGGAGCGAAATAAAAGACGATTTAGCAAAAAGCCAGGATAATTTGGTATTAGCTCTTGAAAAATTTAGTGATGAAAAATTAGTTGATTTAGTAGAAGGGAAAGCATTTAACTATTATACTTTAATTCATGGCGTCATTCAACACGACTTGTATCATCTTGGTGAAATTGCTCTTTTATCAAGAGAGATTAGCCAACAATGATGTTAAAGATAATTCATGAATTGGTTGTTGGATAATCTGAAAGTAGATGCAATAAATGTTTAAAAAATCCAGACGAAAATGATGGCAATTCCTGCCACCTATCCAAATCCAGTTTTATACTAAGTTTCAAAAATTTACAATCATCAATAAATGCGGTATGATTTGCTGTCAAAGGTTCGTAATTATCCAGCTCATAGTGATATTGCCAAGGAGAATCTCCTACTCCAATAAAAATATTTTGGTTTGTCAGTAAGCTGAAATTTTTTCTAATGCTATTTCTGTATAAATCTAAAGGCGCTCCTTCAAGATGAAGTGTGGCACTAAAAAAATTGCCCCACCAAAACATGGTTCTGAAGGCAAACGCGTTGTTTTGTGAAAAAGTCGCTGGAAAATCCAGCACCTGATATGGCAATCCTAAATAATTGTCTCCTTTGGATATTTTGCCATTGTTGAATGATTTTCGTGGTGTGAATGACAACTTATCTATCTCCCACACAGTTTTCAAAGAGGCCCTTGTTTCGGCAAGTAATTCACTTACCTTGGCACTAATGATTATTTTGGTGCGAAGAAACTCGCAGTCCTGAATCATAGCAAGTTCCTTTTGGGAAAAAGTCATCAGATATCCATGAGTTGATTACTCATGGATCCACTTAAATTTATAATCATTTGCGGGAAGTTTCACTCGCTCGGCAATGGTGGTTAATCTTTTTGGTAAAGCCATTAAATAATCCCTGGCTTTTTCAGACTTATCGTTCAACTCTGTTATATTTTCAATATTCCATCGTTCAAGTACAGAATTCAAAATATCTATATAATCCAGTGTTGTATACACTTTAATACGCTGTGCAGAATCAGAAAAACGACTATATAATTCGCCGCTTTCCATCCCTGTCTCTCTCATAAAATGAGCCGGCATTACGATTTTTTTTCGCATCATCTCTTCCAAAGCCAGCATGGCATTGCTTGGATCAAGGGCGAATATTCTATTGATAA
>CAYREN010000017.1:0-27915 GCA_964423255.1 uncultured Roseivirgaceae bacterium
TATGAAACGACGCAATTTTACACGAATTATGGGTTCAGGAGCAACTGCAATTTCCATTTCTCCAATGGTATTTGGCCAATCAAGTCAAAGTCTGCCAAAAGATAAAATTGTGAGGATGGGTATTGTTGGAGGACGATTTGGTGCACAGTTTCAATGGCATGAGCATCCCCAATGTAAAGTCACTGCCGTGTGCGATATCCGTCCTGATCGTTTAGAAACGTTGAAGAATACTTACAAATGCGATATTGGATACAATAATTTCAAGGATTTAATTGCCGATAAAAATGTTGATGCTATTGGGGTATTTACCCCTGCACCACTTCATGTTTATATGAGCATTGAGGCCATGAAAGCCGGGAAGCATGTGATTTCTGCTGTCCCTGCATGTATGGATGAAGAAGAGGGCGTACAGCTCCTCGATGCAGTTAAAGAAACAGGAATGATCTATATGATGGCCGAAACGAGCTTTTATCACAGAGAGATTATAACCTGCAGAAAATGGGCCGCTGAAAAAAAGTTTGGAGAAATAATTTATTCTGAAGCCGAATACCATCACGATGGATTGATTTCCATAATGTTTGAGGATAATGGATTACCAAATTGGCGACATGGGTTTCCTCCCATGCATTATCCTACCCATTGTACCGGAATGATCGTACCCGTAACGGGTGAACGATTGACGGAGGTAACAGCCACAGGCTGGGGCGATGATCATGAAGTTCTTAGAACTAATCTTTATAATAATCCTTTCTGGAGTGAGACAGCCATGTTTAAAACTTCGAGAGGTCATACTGCCAGAGTCGCCGTGTATTGGAAAGTGGCATCAGGTGGAACAGAACGCAGCCAGTTTATCGGGTCAGATATGTCGTATTATATGCATCGACCAGACGGCACTCCCGGGACGATCGCTAAAAGAGAAAAAGGAACCATCAGCAAAAATAAATACAGCGAGGCAAAGGTTAGCATGGCGTCCTTTGAGCATCCTGATTATTATGAACTGCTGCCAAAACCTTTGAGACACACCAGTGGACATGGTGGATCGCATACTTTTCTCACTCATGAATTTATATCAGCAATTATGGAAAAAAGGCAACCGACAGTCGATATTTATGAATCGTTGGCCTATACCATTCCGGGGATTTATGCTCATCAATCGGCCATGCAAGGTGGAGCAACTTTAAAGATTCCGGATTTTGGAAGATATAAATAGCTGTAGCAGATTATTTTAAAATAATTTAGAATTATTGGTTCTACCTCGATTTTAATAGAAACTGCCAGTTAAAAACAATTAGTAGAATTAATTAAAGTATCATGGTCATCCTGAATTTATTTCAGGATGACATTTTCCATTGTATTTAAATGGGATCAATTATTCATTTAACTCCACTAAATTATTTGTAGAACCAAATTATCAGATCAAACATGAGTAAGACATTTTCTATGTCGAACTCAGGTTATTTTTTTATTTCACTTTGTGGTAAATTATTTCCCAAAGAGCCTCAAAGGCTCATGGAGAGTTATGAAATTTATTCCAATAAGCTACTTATCAATTCTGTCAATCTTATTCTGATTCATGATTGAATCAAATTAATCACTCAATGAGTAGAATTTCCATTCATAATTTCAATTAATTGAAAAAACCCATTTTTCTTACCATGATCAAATAGGCACTGAAAATTCTCAACAATTCAATATTATGCCCCTTATATTTGACTAGTATTTTTAGTTGCTAGTATGGATCAACTCGCATTTTGACTCATACATTGTTAATAAGCCACCTTCCTATTTCAAGTTAATCTAAAGCGTTATTTTATGTTTGTCCAAAAAGCCAGTTATCGTCAAATTGATTATTTTCAAAGTAGCCAATTGCTAAAGGTTAAATCATATTTCACAAGCCATATAAGTTTGCGTTCATCATACTTCATTCTGAAAAAAGCGAGGTTTAAAAGCAAGCTTTTTGAATCTGACAGCAGGTTTATACAAAACCAAAATATCGTTAATTAAGCATCATTATGGCGTTAACAGCATTTCAAGGTTTATTAGGTCCTACAAGGGCTGCACATTTATTGAGACGTGCCTCATTTGGTCCTACAATATCTCAGATCAATCAGTTCGCAGCAATAACTGGTACTGAAGCCATAAATCTGCTTTTCGATGATCAGATCCCGGATCCTATGCTGCCAATTAATCCGGAGACAGGTCAGGATTGGTTATTGTCCGGATTGTATGGTGAAGAATTGAGCGCCAGAGATCTTAACGAAGAACTCGTTATGTGGCTGATAGGTATTGCTGCAGATACCTCTCAAAAAATAAGCTTTTCCGTAAGAGAGAAAATGGTCTGTTTTTTCCATACGCACTTCACCACCAAATCTGAGAAAGTGGGAAATAGCAGATCGTTATACTTTCAAAATGAACTTTTTAGAAAGTTTGCCTTTGACAAAAACCAGTTACCGGAGTTTAATTTTAAAAGCTTGCTAAAAAAAATAAGTGTTGATAACGCTATGTTGCGTTTTCTAGATGGGAGTCAGAATGTAAAAGGGAGTCCGAATGAAAACTATGGACGTGAGCTTATGGAACTTTACTCTATTGGTCGTGGGCTTGAGGGAACTTTTCCAACCGATTTGCCACAGGGCGACTATCTTAATTATACTGAGCAAGATGTGCAAGCTGCGGCAAGAGTGCTTTCGGGATTTAAGCTTAATGAATCATTTTCTTCCATAGATATTGATACAAATCTTCCAAGAGGATATGTTGATCCCGGATCACATGACGATGATGATAAGCAATTTAGCAGCAGGTTTGCCAATGCTGTGGTTAGCGCTGATCCAACTCTCTTACTAAATGGTGAGCCAACTGAAGAAAGTGTATTGGATGAGCTTAGTCAATTGATAGAGATGATAACGTCTAAGCAAGAATCAGCCCTCTACATTTGCAGGAGAATATATCGGTATTATGTCTATCATGAGATTACGCAAGAATTACAAGAATCTGTTATCTCCGATATGGCGGCTACGCTTATTGCCAACAATTTTAAAATTCAGCCTGTTTTGGAAGAGCTATTTTTAAGCTCACATTTTTACGATGCTGCTGCTTCTTCCGACGATGATAAGTTTGGTGCTATCATCAAATCTCCATTAGATTTGGTTGTGGGTACTTTAAGATTTTTTAATATATCTCTGGCAGATTTCACTACCGATTATAATTTATTTTATAGCCAGGCAAGCATACTGAGAAAGCAGATGCGACTAATGGGTATGGATTATTACCAACCTTTTGAGGTGGCAGGATATACGGCTTATCATCAATACCCAGCTTATAATAGAAACTGGATTTCATCCAATTATCTGGCAAACAGGTATGATTTTATAAATAGTCTATTTGGTATGATGAACCCACAAAATCCAGATATGCCATCTATCGATCTGTTGCAATTTACCAGAAATTCATTTGATAGTGCATCAAGAGAAGATGCTCGAAATATGATTATGAAGTATATCCAATATCTATTTCCGGTGCACTTTAACCTCACATTTGATGCAAATGCAGATGACAATTCGGGACTCAGTGCCGATAGGATAAATTATTTTTTACAAGCATTTTTGTTTGAACCAAAAATCGATGCTGATCCTGAGACTGAGTGGACAAAGCGTTGGAATACCAACTTTGAAATGAGCGTTGTAGACGGCCAGCTACTTAAACTTATTAATGCGCTTTTACAAACACCGGAATACCAGCTAATGTAACCAAATTATGAAAAGAAGAAATTTTCTAAAAAATACATTACTTACCAGCGGCTCTCTCTCTTTAGGGGGATTCCCTATTAGTCTTATGGCTCAGGAAAGCAGAATTGGCAGGTTGGCAGCCAATAGCACGAATGACAGAGTTCTGGTGATCTTACAATTGCATGGTGGAAATGATGGGCTCAATAGCTTGATCCCTATTGATGAATATGACTTATATTATAGCAAACGTGCCAATATCGCCATTCCAAAAACCGGGACTAACCGCGCATTAATTGAGTTGGACAGCACACTGTCTTCCGAAGCTAAAGTTGGGCTACATCCCGATATGGGAGACATGAAGAAACTATATGACTATGGAAAGCTTGGGATAATTCAAGGTGTTTCTTATGCCAACAATAACGGTTCGCACTTCAGAGGTCGGGATATATGGTTTATGGGTGGTGGCACAAACGATTATTTCTCTTCAGGGTGGGTAGGTAGATATCTTCAAAATGCATACAAACCTTTAAATTATCCAGACGATTTTCCAAATAACTCCATGAAAGATCCGCTGGCAATCGAGTTGGGAAGTGATGTGTCTTTGTTATTTCACCAACAAGGAAATATCCCTGCCTCAATTTCTTTAGGAGGAAACCCCGAAAGTTTCGCAAATTTGATTGACTCGCTGGAAGGTTTTGTTGATGAAGGCACAGACCCCAGAGGAAAACCTCCATCAGCTTTGAGCAACAGTCCGTATGGAAAAGAAATGAATTGGATTCTTGGCCTTGAGGATAAAACCGAAGATTATTCAAAGCGACTCAGGGAAGTTTGGGATGCCTCATCTGGTTCGGCAGTTACTTATCCGGAAACTTACCCATTCAATGCCCCAAAGAGTTCAAAGAAAAATCCACTCTCTGGTCAATTGCAACTTATTGCAAGACTGTTAGATGGTGGAGGTGCGGGAACAGGTGTTAAAACCAAAGTTTTTCTCCTTCGTATTGGAGGCTTCGATACCCATGCTGAGCAGGTTGAAAGTTACGATCCTACCATGGGTGTTCATGCATCTCAAATGTATCATATAGCTTCTGCCATGAAAGCATTTCAAGATGATTTGAAAGAACGTGGTATTGAAGACCGGGTACTCACCATGACTACATCAGAATTTGGCAGAAGAATAGCATCAAATGGTAGCTATGGAACAGATCATGGCACGGGAGCCCCAATGTTTTTATTTGGTCCGGCGGCAAAATCCGGTGTGTTGGGAAATGTTCCTAACCTCAACCTAAGTAATGTAGAAATGCAATACGACTTCAAACAAATTTATGCTGCCATTCTCAAAGACTGGTTTGAAGTTGATGATGCTACGGTACAAAACGATATTTTATTTAGAAATTATAGTAGTGGTGCAAAAGATGAAGGAGGAAATTTTGAGCCTCTTAAAATCATAGATACTAATGTAATAACCTCTGTTAATAACTTTATAAATGATAAATTTCATATGAAACCTTGTTATCCAAACCCAGCTAAAAATCACGTCACATTCTTGTATAAAGTCAATTCATTCACTTCGGTAAAATTGGTTTTATCAGATATCCAAGGTCGCTTTTCTACAACTGTTGTTGATGAAATAAAACAGCCTGGAGATCATCAAGTTACTTTTCCAGTACATAATCTACCTTCCGGTCAATATATATATAGTTTGACTGCTGGACCAATTCATGTATCGGATAAACTTGTTATAATTAAATAAAGTGAGATATTTATTAACCACTTTTCTCATACTATCTTCTTTGGCCTTGTCCGCACAAAAGAAGAAACCATCAAAGAATGCTTTTTTGGATACGCAATGGTATTTGGGTTTTTTTGGCGGTGCCAATTTAAGCATGGCCAATCCAACGACTTCATTTTTTGGCTATGAGCCACTAAATTACAATGAAGGTGAAATAGAAAAACAATATGATAATTATACCAAGCCTGGATTTCAGGCAGGGTTGGTATTTATGTTTTACGCCAAAGGATTTACATTTGGCTTAAAGCCCGGCATTCACAATTACGCTATAGAATATTCCAGAAAAGTTAATTGGGCAGAAAGCACCAACCCTGACAATTCATTAGAAATTCAGTACAAGCACACAAATAATTTCAACTATTTTGAAATTCCTTTGTCTATTCAATATGATATTATAAAAGGAAAGATCAGGCCTTTCGTTGGCGTTGGAGGATATTATGGTCTGCTGCTCAATGCCAATGCTACTATTGAAAGATCAGGCACAGATTTGGCATCCGGCTCCACGGGATCATTTACCAATCAATCAAAAACGATTGGTACCACCGACCTATTTATCAAATCTTCAGTGGGAATAAGTGGATTTGTTGGCGTAAGCTACGATCCCGGAAACATAAGGATAACCATGGATGTGGGATATAAATATGGATTAAATAACATTTCCAATACAGAAAACAGATACTTAAATAATGAGCTCTCGGCTATTGGCGATGCGACTGATGATCTACAACTACAAAACATTTATTTAACTCTTGGATTCGTATTTCCATTAAAATTTATCAGTAAAAATTTCAATGCAATAAAATAGTAACTATGATGAATCGCCAATTATTATTCTTGTTGTTCATTGCTGTTAGCTGCGATATTAAAAATAATGATGTATTACCAACAAATACCTTTACCAAAATATTTGACGATAGCCGGTTTGAACAGGAGTATTATCCTTTAGATATAATCCAAACTCCAGACAATGGATTTTTGATATTATCAGAAAAAAAATCTGATCAATCATTATTTACTTCTGTCTACATCCTCAAAACTGATGAATTGGGTAATGTAATCACTTCTATTGAGATGGAAGAACCTTTTGTACTTCCGGTGAATGGCTGGCAAAAAATTGACAACAGGTACTATTTTGTAAGTATGGATGGCAACACACTAACTGCTCAGTTAGTTCCGGTAACGGCTGAAGGTGTGGTCGAAAGTGCAATTCCCATTTATGGGATTACTTATCCTTTGGTAGCTGCCAAGGATGGAAATGATTTGCTAATGCTTTCATTTAACAATACCGATGGTGAATCGGTCATTTCTAAAGTAACAACATCAGGGCAAATTACAAAACAGGTGAGCTATACCATTGGAGCAGGAGTTGATGTAGAAAAGCCAATAATTGACCATCTAACTCGAAATGGTAAACAATTACCATTTATAGTAGGTAAAACTCCTGAGGGGCTATATTATTTCAATGGGTTTTTTAAATATACTTTCTCGCTAGTATTTACCAACTTTGGAGAGGATCCGGTTGGTGTCTGCCAAGGCCAGTTAAGTCAGGGTGGGATAAGTGCAGTTTCTAGTATTGGAAGTGATATTTTTGGCATTGCAAGATTTAACTTTGGGGCAAATTATCTTAATCCCTCTACAACAATTTCTACCAATTCTATTAGTTCGAGTTCCGATCTTGGAGGCAATATATTTCCTGAAATTGAGACGAATTCAAGAGTAAAACTATTGAAGTTTGACGATGCAGAAGGAAAATGGATTTATAGCACCTTTACCCAAAATAATCAAATTGTACTGTATGGGTTCAACCAATCTACAGGAACGATTTTAGGAACTGAATATTTGGGAGACGGTAATCCATATAAGTTATCGTCTGCTGTAGTGACATCAGATGGTGGAATTGCCATTCTAGCTCAAACTGCTTTGGAAGGACGTTTTCCACGCATTGCAATTTTTAAGAGAGATGAATATTTTTTAAATGCGTTGCTTCAATAATTTTTGCCAAAAAGTTTAATTTGCCAGGAAATCA
The DNA here is from genome assembly GCA_964423255.1 of uncultured Roseivirgaceae bacterium. GTDB lineage: Bacteria > Bacteroidota > Bacteroidia > Cytophagales > Cyclobacteriaceae > JAAUQL01. The sequence continues at coordinate 7,538 of CAYREN010000017.1, forward strand.
ACTATGCGTTGCCAACCTCTTGTTTCAATTTACTTAAGGAATCTTTGGCGTCACCAAATAACATCTTAGTCTTTTCTCCAAAGAATAGCGGGTTTTGAATTCCTGCATAGCCAGGCCTCATACTTCTCTTTAGTACAATTACCGTTTTAGCATGCTCAACATTCAGAATGGGCATACCATAAATCGGGCTTCCAGGATCATCATTGGCTGATGGATTTACTACATCATTTGCTCCAATCACCAATACCATATCCGTAGAAGGCATTTGCTCATTTGCTTCCTCAAGTTCCAATAATTTAGGATATGGTACGTCAGCTTCAGCAAGCAACACATTCATGTGCCCCGGCATTCTTCCTGCCACCGGATGAATGGCGTATTTTACATCAACGCCTTCATTTTCCAATGCTCTCTCCAAATCATGACACACATGCTGGGCTTGTGCTACAGCCAAGCCATAACCCGGAACAATGATTACCTTATTGGAATATTTTAGTTGAATAGCAGTATCACTATGCGATGCTTCTTTGGCGACTTCTTCTCTGCCACTTCCGGTTGATTTACCACTTGAGCTAAATCCGCCTATAACCACATTAATTAAAGATCTGTTCATAGCGTTGCACATTAAGACTGTAAGAATGGTTCCTGCTGCTCCAACAATTATTCCACCAACAATCATTACCTGATTTCCGTAGATTAGTCCGGCTCCTGCAGCCGCAATTCCTGTAAAAGAGTTGAGCAACGAGATAACAACAGGCATATCCCCTCCACCGATTGGTGTCACAAATGCAACTCCATAAACCATCGAAACTACCAAAAGGATAATTACCAAAGTAAAATCTAATTCCGGTTGCATCATGATATAAATGCTGAGACCAATAGTTACGACAAGTAGGGTAAGATTTATTAATTGAGGTACGGGGAGTACCAAATTATCTCTTAAAAAGCCCTCAAGCTTGCCCCATGCTACTATACTTCCTGTAAATGCGACACTTCCTACAAACAACGCAAAAATGATGATCAATACCTCAGTGCTCATCATGGTAGTGCCTTGCGGTAAGTTATAAAACTCTACAGTGGCAATGAGCATGGAACATGCTCCACCGAGTCCATTAAATAGCGAAACCATTTCTGGCATGGCTGTCATTTTAATTTTCTTCGCTGCAACATATCCAATGGCACCTCCGATAATGAGACCACCCAGAATCCATAAATAATTGTTGGACTCATTTTCCATTGGATAAAAAATAGTTATAACTATGGCGAGTCCCATTCCTATCCCAGCAATGGTATTTCCTTTCTTTGCAGAATCAGGATGGCTTAGTCGTTTCAGGCCAATGATAAAAAGTATGATACAAATCAGGTATAAAAAATCTATAATTGCATTTTCCACGTTCCTTGAGTTTTAAGGTTATTTTTTCTTCTTTTTGAACATTTGGAGCATTCTGTCAGTAACTACAAATCCTCCAATCACATTTATCATTGCAAGAGCTATTCCTATCATTCCAATGATTAGAATAATATAATTGCCCGGATCAGCATTTCTAATGAGTATTATAGCTCCGATGATCACAACACCGCTAATTGCATTGGCTCCCGACATAAGTGGTGTATGCAATACGGTTGGTACTTTTGATATGATTTCCATGCCAAGATAAATGGCAAAAACAAGGATATAGAGCATTTCTATATTTTCGGTGATAAATTGTATTACAATATTCATAATCAATAAATTTTATTTACCGTAAAGAATTTCTCCTTTAGATGTAATGCAGCTTGATTTCAATATTTCATTTTCCAAATCAATTTCAGCTTTACCATCCTTAAGGAATATTTTGAGGAAGTTGTGAATATTTTTACCAAACAATTGACTGGCGTGATTGGGCACTTCCGCTGCCAGCTCCGAATTACCGATTATGGTAACCCCATGTTTCACAACTGTTTTATTATCTTCACTCAATTCACAATTTCCTCCAGTCGAAGATGCTATATCTATGATCACAGAACCATTTTTCATTTGCGCTACCATCTCCTTGGTAATCAGGATGGGAGCAGGCTTTCCTCTCAATTGTGCAGTTGTAATAATCACATCTGCTTTTACAGCCTCTTCAAATATTTTATCTCTTTGTTTTTGTTTATACTCTTCAGTTTGCTCTACAGCATATCCTCCAGCAGCTTTATCATCTGTTGAACCTTCAACCTCTACAAATTTTGCTCCCAGGCTTTCTACTTCCTCTTTAGCAGCAGCTCTGGTATCAAATGCCTGTACGACGGAGCCAAGTCTTTTAGCTGTTGCAACTGCCTGCAATCCTGCCACACCTGCTCCCATGATCAATACTTTTGCCGGTGGGATGCTACCTGCCGCTGTGGTGAGCATTGGAAAATATTTTGGAAGATGATTGGCAGCTACAATTACTGCCTTATAACCTGCAATCGAAGCCATCGAAGAAAGCACATCCATGGCTTGGGCCAAGGTGATTCTTGGAATCATATCCAAACTAAAACCAGTCAGTTTAAAGTCAGCTGCTTCTTTTGTTTTATCCAATGAAAAATATGGTTGAAAAGAAGATATAACAATAGCTGTTGATGGCAGAAATTTATAATCTTCTTTTGTCAATGGTACAATGCTACATAATATTTCAGAAGATTTGAGTATTTCATCTCTACTGCTCAATGAGACTCCGGCTTCTTTATAATCTTCATCTGTGTACAAGGCAGAATTACCACATCCTTTTTCGGCAATGATCTCATTGCCTTCGCCTATAAGTCGCTTAGCCAAATCAGGTACAATTGCTACACGGTTATCGAGCTTTTCATTTATTATTCCGATTTTCATAGTTATCGGGGAGGTTAAATAGTTAAAAAAACAAATTCTTGCATGCGAATTTGTCAGACAAAAATAATAGAATAAATGAGTGTTCCAGTATGTTTCTAAAAAAATTGTAATAGGTTGATAATTCTATTTGAATCAAAGTCTTCTAAATAGTTGACAATGAATAAATCTCTGTTGTATTCTGGTCAAATAGTTTTATTGAAAATAAGATTACTTATTGAAATGATATAATTTTTCTATTTGACAATAACATCTATCAGAATGAATGAAATCCTTTTGAACCCCAACTTGGGGAATACTAAAAAATAGTGAGATTTTTGAAGCCACCAGGGAGTATGATTCAATGATGTTTGCCTGCTGCCTTTAGGCTTGCATCGAAAATATATATCATATTCATGCCTCACGGCGTGCATAGAGGTTATTGACTCAAAACTCAACTTTTATTAAAGATCTGGCTTGAATTCCCTGGAGTTCCTTGATAGTTTCAAGACTTTCTAAAAATGGAGTGAAAGCGCCTAATTTATTTGCGAATGCTTTTGATTCATAGTCTCCAGAAAGTGATTCTAAAAGCTCTTCCAATGGATCCTTTTGTATAGGATAAATTCTTAAACGATAATCTTCTTCTATACCAGCTTTTGTTGCTGCAATAAAAATAGCATCATCAAGGTCACCCAACAAATCGATTAACCCATTTGCAAGAGCTTCATCACCAGTCCAGACTCTTCCTGATGCCAACGGTTCCAATTCGTCAGTACTCATCGACCTGCCTTCTGCAGCTTTGGAGGTAAAAGACTTATAAGCTTGATTTGTTCCTTTTTGAATATAGTTTTTTTCAAATTCACTTAACGGGCCGGTCATACTATATAAATCAGAAAAATGCCCTGTTTTTACATTGTCAGTAGTAATTCCCAATTTATTTCCAAGGAAATCTTTGATATTAAAAATCATAGCAAAAACCCCAATAGAACCAGTTATAGTATTTGGCTGGGCCAATATTGTGTCGCATGCCATAGCCATGTAATACCCACCAGAAGCTGCATAATCTGACATGGAGGCTATAACAGGTTTTTTATCAGAGGCTAATTTTATCTCTCGCCACATAATATCACTTGCCAATGCACTTCCTCCTCCAGAATTAATTCTGATCACAATCGCTTTTACCTTATCGTCATTTGCAGCCTTTCTGATATCCTTGGCATATTTTGCAGATCCGATATTGTTATTTTCTCCTTTTCCATTAACGATGTTGCCAGAAGCCATGATCACTGCTATCCTGTTTTTAGAGGATTTACTAATCTTGAATGAGTTTTTATATTTTTTATAACTGACAAAATTTATATCCTTTTCATTTTCTACCTCAATTTTTTCTCTGATCAGTTCAATCACTTCATCTCTGTAGGCAAGTTTATCCACCAAACCATAAGAAATAGCATCAGTTTCTAAATTTACCAAGGCAGAGTCGGAGATGTGCTTAAGTTGCTGCACTGTCATTCCACGGCTTTTTGAAATTTTTGCCAATAGATTATTATGGAGATTTGCTAACAATTTGTTGTAGCGTTTTTTTACCCCAGGACTCATGTCTGCACGATCAAATGGTTCACTAATAGATTTGTAATCTCCAACTTTAAATGTTATTGGCTCAATCTCCAATTTTTCAAACATCCCTTTGAAATACATACTTTCTAAACTTAGTCCATTGAACTCAAGCATCGAAAAGTCAGGATTTATATAAACTTTATCAGCTACCGAAGCAAGAAAAAATGCTCCTTCGGTGTACATCTCGCTGTAACTGTATATAAATTTTCCAGATTCTTTAAAATCTTCCAGAGCATCTCGTATTTCACCAATTGTTGATATGCCAGCCATGACGTACGGTGTTTCTAGTAGAATCCCCTTTACCTTTTCATCTTCAGCAGCATGATTAATTGCTTGCTTTAACTCCAATAAACCAATTCCTCCTTCTTTAAAATCAGAAAATATGGGAAGTCCTTCAAACGGATTTTCCACTTCTCTTTCGAGGATTTGCTTATTTAACTTTAGATGAATAACAGAATTATCTTCTAGTTTCACTGACTTCTTATCTGCACTGGAAGAAGCAATGATGATCAATAAAAAAAACATTAGAAAAGTGAAAACAAATAATCCTACTATCGTCGCAAGGAGCGTTCTTAAAAACTTCATATTGCTATTTATTTAAATTCCAACAATATTAAGTTTTGTTCTAAATTTAAAAAAGCATATTTCTATTTTTGAATTTTTGAAAGGATGAATGGAATATATCTATTATTAGGAAGCAATATAGGAGATAGCAAGTTGATGTTTGAAAGGAGTATTGATCAAATTAACCTTACGATTGGACAGATAATAAAATCATCATCAATTTATAAAACTAAGGCTTGGGGTTTTGAGGATCAGCCGGATTTTCTTAATCAGGTCATTGAAGTAGAATCTTCTCTGTCAGCTGAAATGATATTAAAAAAAATCAATGAAATAGAGGAAGATCTGGGAAGAATAAGAAAGATCAAGTGGCATGCCAGAGTCATCGACATTGATATTCTATATTTTGGTAATGAAATAATCAATACAAAAAAATTAATAATTCCACATCCTGAAAATCATAATCGAAAATTTGTTTTGGTGCCGATGTCAGAAATCGCACCAGAAATGCTACATCCAGTATTTATGCTAACTCAAAAAGAATTACTGGAAAAATGTGATGATGTATTAGATATTAAAAAAAATTGAAAAGGATTAATAAAAAAAGTCGATCCTTGGAGGAACCGACTTTTTCACTTATTCAACGCTTACTACCCTTTTTTTCTATGTCTTTTGAATTCAACTGTTTTTGATACACCATCAATAGTGATGGTCATGGAATTATTACAAGACCCATCTCCATAGTCAATGGTGACAGTTTTACCATCCTCAAACTCTTTAACTTTTGTGCCTTCGACAGGAATCATAACTTTCAATTTAGATAAACATCCTCTTTTCCAGACAATTGGTTTGGTGATAGTTACTATGTACCCTACACCATCGTTATTTATACCTTTTGCCCCACCAGTTCGGATTCTTTTGTCATTGATGGGATTTGAAGTACGGATTCGAGTAGTTTCCCATTCAGCATCTCTTGTGGCAACTGTACCGTCTTCAAATGTTACTTTTCCTCCAACAAGTTCAATTTTAAATTTCAGGTTGTCATCCAAGCTTTCAGAAATATTTGTTCTGATACGTGTTCCTTCAATTTTATTTCCGTCAATATAAAAGTTATTAAAGGTGATAGTATGGATTGCTCCCGGAACGAAACGTTTGTCAGTATAGGTAATTATTATTTTACCACTCCTTTCTCTTCCACGCTTCCCAATGCATCCTTTTCCATAATCAATGATTATAGTTTTGTTCTCCTTATCGTGTGACCGGGTTGCGCAATGGATGGGACTGTCATCATTTGCTTCAATTCTTCCACCGGATGCAAGATAAAAAAAGCTCTCAAATCCAATATCATCAATATCTTCAAATGCTGACTCCACAGCAACCTCATTTTCTGCAGTTAAAAGATCAGCTTCAGAAACTTGACTTGGATTTCCTTCTTCCTTTTGGCATGAAGTAGCAATAAAGGTTACTGCTAAAAATGCAAATAAAAATTTAAGTGATTCCTTCATAAGATTAAGTTAAATATGTTATTGTTATTTTATTTTCAGGTCTTAGATGCATTTTGATATTAAAGGTTTAATTGAGATAAAATATTTTTTTTAAGGCTACTGAGATACCTGAAAGTCTTAGTTTTTATATTCCCATATCAAGGACATAATCTAATTTGGAACAACTGTGAATACCTCTGTTTTTCTAAATGCCTGATTGAGAGCCATGTGTAAAAAAGCATGCTTTTGACATAGTGTTTAATAATATTGTGTGGTTGGTAGTTAGGTTAAAAAGTAGAACAGCTCGTTCCGCTTTTCTTTTTTTAAAAAAGTAGCTTTAACGCCGCCAAAGCCGTGGTAGCAATTATAAATATTCTATAAGGCTTTTCTGGGATATAATTTACAACTTTTACGCCAATATATGCTCCAATCATAATTGCTGGCAACATGGCTAAATTCAGCGTAATCGTATTGATATCAATTGTTTCCCATACCATAACGTGGAACGGAATTTTGAATAGATTTATTATTAGAAAAAACCATGCTCCGGTTCCAATAAAGCTATTCTTCGGTAACATCATGGATAGTAGGTAAATTGCCATTACCGGTCCAGCAGCATTACCTATCATAGTTGAAAAACCTCCAAGAAGACCGACGAGAGATGCAAACCACCAATTATGAGGTATGGCAATTTGATTTTTTTTTCTTTCCCTCCAGATCATTATTATTAGCCCAACAAAAATAACAATTGCCATTATTAATTTGAATTGGTCATCATTTACAATATTTCCGACATACAATCCAATAAGAACCCCAACAACTGTGCTGGGTAATAGCTTAAAAATATATTTCCACTCTGCATGTCGATGATAGTAGGAAACGGCAACTATATCTGCCATGCTAAGCATAGGTAATAATATTCCTGCACTTGGTTTACCGCCAAACATGCTTGCTAAAATTGGTACAATTAACATTCCTACACCCGCAATGCCAGTTTTGGCCATACCAACAAAAAGTGCACACAATATTATCCAATACCATTGGTCAGTGCTTAGCTCAAAAGTTTCTAGTATTGAAATCAAATTGAAAAATTTATGGAGTAGTAATTATAGGGATTTTGATATTTATACCCTAACTAATGAATTATATCGAGCTAATTTTTAAATAATAAGCCAGACTTTTCTTAACAGAAAAATGTTGAAATAATCAGTAAATTTTATTTGCTATTTTTTTATTCAAAGTTTAATCATTTATTTATGCCAAAAAAGAGTTAACTTTGGGGTTCACTATATTTCAAAAGGGGGGGATAAATTTATGACGTATGGACATAGTTTTCATATTCCAGTTATGGGAACAGGTTTTACTGTAGATACACCTGCAAAAGTTGCCCAATATGGAATTTCGTCTGCCATTTCTTTGGTTGATGATATACTCATTGAGAAGATGAGGGAATTTTATTGTAAAAAATTTGATATTCCATTTCAGGAAATTTCTGATAAAATAGAAGATTTTAGAGCAAAAAGGATAACAGCTTATTTGAATTTAATCGATGAAGTTGTAAAAAATAAATTTGAAGAATTGAAGAATTCTTTCAATCAAAAAAGTGGTGAGTTGGAGAAGTATGTAGAGATGCTTCCTGATGTTTCTGACATCAAACAAAGATTGAATCATTTTATTCAGCATAACAACTTAAAGGATCTTCAAAATTGGGTGCAATCGCATCTACCAATTGGTTCTATTGATGTAAATATTATGACCAAGCTGGATGGAGAAAACTACAAGGGAAAAGAAAAACTGCCTCAGGAATACAATGATGCTCATGCTTCTTTGAGGGGTTTTGCAAATAGTAAACTAAGTTCAGGTTTAGTACTTTCTGCAGGAATGAACCCCCGATTATATAGTTATATTGAGCATTTTGAAGATTTCTATCCTGATGAAAATGGCAGCTTATCTAAAAAAATAATCTTAAAAGTTAGCGATTATAGATCGGCCTTGATCCAGGGGAAGTTTTTGGCAAAAAAAGGAATATGGATTTCTGAATATAGATTAGAGTCTGGATTAAATTGCGGTGGTCATGCTTTTGCAACTGATGGTTATTTGATGGGACCAATTTTGGAAGAATTCAAATTAAATAGAACTGAACTAAAAGAAACAGTTCACGAGATACTAGTTGCAGCCTTGAAGGCTAAAGGAAAATCAATTCCTTCTCAACCAATGGAAATGCTTATTACCGCCCAGGGTGGTGTAGGCACCTCAGAGGAGCATAATTTTTTAATGGATTATTATGATATTGATTCTGTTGGATGGGGAACTCCATTTTTACTTGTCCCTGAAGTGACAAATGTTGATAACTATACACTCGGATTGCTTTCTGATGCCAAAGAGGATGACTTATATCTAAGTGGGATATCTCCTTTAGGCGTACCTTTTAATAGTTTAAGAGGAAATACAAAAGATGTAGAGAAGCAAGATCTAATTGATAAAAACCGGCCTGGTAGTTCATGTCCAAAAAAATACATTGAGATTAACAAGGATTATGGTGAAAAGGCCATTTGTGTCGCTTCTCGTCAATATCAGTTTCTTAAGTTAAAAGAGCTAAAAACTCTTCATTCAGAAGATGATGAAAAGTATCAGGAAGAGTTTGCTAAGATTGTTGAGAAATCCTGCATATGTGCTGGATTAGGAACAAGCGCATTGATAAAGCATAACATGGAGGACAAAAAGGATGGACCCGGTGTATCTATTTGTCCAGGGCCAAATTTGGCCTATTATTCCAGGAAAGTTACTTTGAAAGAGATGGTAAACCATATTTATGGAAAATCTAATGTGATAGAGCGAATGGATCGACCGCATATATTTATCAAAGAACTAAACCTTTATGTTGATTATTTAAGAAACAAGGTAGAGGAGATGGCAAAACCATTGACTGCAAAAAATGAAAAATATTTGAATAAATTCCATAGCAACCTTCTGGAAGGAATAGAATATTATAAAGATCTTTTCAACAAGACCGCTGTTCAGTTTCAGCATAAAAAGAGTCATTTGTTAAAATCTTTAGACAAATTTAAGGATGAATTGAACGAGTTGAAACTTAAAGTTGTAGGAGTATTACAATAGAAGATTAAATACTTTTAAAAAATTGAGTCTGCATATTTCTTCAGAAATTTGCAGGCTTTTTTATTTTCATTTCAAGCTGAATCATCAGCAACTGATTCAAATATTAATAAAGTAATTTTTTAGAATCCATTCGTGTGAATTATTAGTAAAATAAATAATAATTTTGGCGAGTATATAAAATGATAATAAATGAAAGAAGCACTAATTAAAACAAACAAGGGCGATATGAAGGTAGAATTCTTCGACAAGGATGCCCCTAAAACAGTTGATAATTTTACTAAGCTTGCAAAAGATGGGTATTATGATGGTCTTACATGGCATCGAGTAATCCCAAATTTTGTAATTCAGGGAGGATGCCCAAAGGGTGATGGTACGGGTGGGCCAGGCTACACTATTGACTGTGAATTAGACGGTGAAAACCAGTATCATGATAGAGGCGTGTTGTCTATGGCACATGCTGGAAGAAATACTGGAGGGTCACAATTTTTTGTGTGCCATAGTAGAGAGAACACCAAACATTTGGATAGAAATCATACTGTCTTTGCCAAAGTTGTTGAAGGCTTGGATGTAATTGATGCCATTCAACCAGGCGATTCAATTGACGCTATTCAAATTATTGAATCATAAGTAACTAATAATATATTGATAAAAAGCATCTCATATTTGGGATGCTTTTTTAGTGAGTTAGTGCATCGTTTTTATTTCTGGCTTTCTATCTGGATTATCCTTCATTGATCCCATTCCTTCCAATTTTAGATATACTTGCGAAGAATAAGTATATTCTTTATAAATTCTTTCTCCAATCGGCATTACAACCTCTCTTTTGGTATTATGAAAATCGTCTACAGCCGATGATACAGGATACAGATTAACTGAGTCTGAATTGAAAGGTCGTAGCATTGGCATAATCTCATTCAAAGGGGTTGAAATCTTGAGATATTTCCTTCTTCTACCTGGAGGAACAATAACAGGAATCTGTTGGGAATAGTTTCCTAAGCGTTTATTTGCATGAGTAGTAATAATGGCAAAAGACTCGATGTATGTATTATTACTATTTGTCCAAGTGTCCCAGATGCCAGCAAAAGACATAATTCGATGCTTTGAATCGTATACAACATATGGTGTTTTTTGATTGTTTGACACCCTTGACCAAATAAAATAGCAATTGGCAGGAACAAGGCATCTCCTTCGTCTGATTGGTATCCGATAGGCGTGATGCTTCACAATATTTCTGGCAAGGGCATTTATATTATGGAATTTTAGGTTGGGTTCTTTTGCCCAATAAGGTATCAACCCCCACCTTGAAGTCACTATTTTATCATCTTCTCCCGATCGGATTACAGGTAGATCCAGCCCGAAATGGGCATTATATTTTTTTTGGTGAGCACATATAAACTCTGCCTGAAACTCCTCTTCCAGCGCAGCCGAACTTGACACTATTGTATATCTTGTACACATCCTCAACTAAGAAATAAGGATGTAAAATTAATTATAAATAAACTAAATATTTTAGTTTATTTACTAAATATATTAGTGATTTTTATTGCATTGGTTTTGTTTTGCCTAGCCAGTTATCGGTTCTGAATGGAGATGCCGGTAATCTATTTTTATTGAATAGATTACCATCGGTATTGATTGCCCATCCATACCGAACTGCTACAGGTTCTTTTACTTTTTCACTTGACACAAAAACTTCCCCTCCAACAATTATTGCTTTGGCCCAGTAAAATTTTTTATCTTTTCCGGCTATTTGAAAGCTGTTTAATTTTTCGCCATTTATACTCAGTCCATTACCGACATGATCGAAAGATATTTCTATTTCATTACCATTGATTTCCATTGACTTATAAATAGGTCCGGAAAACACAATATCTTGATTATAAGCAATTTTTTTAGCAGCCAACGCTAGCCGCAGCCCAACATCTTGTTTGTTCTTTGGATGAATATCAAACATTTCTCCGATGTCAATTGTAACAGCCATGCCAGTGTTTGGCAAACGTAATGCCATAGTTTGAGCTTCTCTTAACTCAGCCCAATCGTCCTCCTTAGGTTCCTCTGGGATATCCATATAATTTGCTAATTGTACAAATAGAAATGGAAAATAATCAAGGCCCCATCTTACTCGCCAATCTTCAATCATAGACTGAAATAGCTCTCTGTACTGATAGGCTCGTGAGGCATTGCTTTCTCCTTGATACCAAATAACTCCTTTTATACCAAAGGGTATAATCGGACTCAGCATACCGTTAAATAAGCTTGCTGGATAATTTTGATAACCAATCACTTTCGGGAAATCTGGTTCTAATCCGGTCTTGTATTTCCAAGGACCAGCGAGACTTTCAATTACCACACCATTTGAAGCATAGAGTTTCATTCTGTCTTCAGGCCCCTCAAAATTTGGAGAGGACCAATAATGCAACATCCTGATGGCAATAACATTTTTACCTGATTTTACAAGGTTGGCAGGAATGGTATATTCAGAAAAATATGGTGAAGTAGTGGAGCCAAGCTTAATCTCATTGAAATATACGGTTGCATTGTAGGCGATTCTACCAAGGTCAAAACGCAACTCCTTGCCTTTATACTCTTTAGATAATTCAATTATCTTTCTCATCCACACAATTCCATCTAATTTTTCTTCCCAATTTGGTGCAATAACGACTGGCCAATCGTTGGAGTTATAATTAGTTTTATGGACACCTAACTCCAATCCACGGAATGAGTTATTGATAATATCTGATTTTTTATTTGACTTTTCATTGTTAGTTGAAATGTCATCTTCCCAATTTGGGCCATCTTCCAATTCAATAATGCGGTCTTTAAAATCGGGGAATGATTTTAACATTTCAGAACTCATCCAAGCTTCGGCTACAGTTCCTCCCCAGTTGCAATTGATGAGGCCGATCGGAATATTAAGATCTTCATGAAGCTTTTTTCCGAAAAAATAAGCGACTGCGGAAAAATATTTGGCGACATTTGGCGTGCACACTTGCCATTGACCACCCTCTAAATCTTCCTTTGGATATTTCCCAACTCTTTTGGGCACATCAAAAAGTCGAATATCTGAGTAGTTGCCATTTTTTATTTCTTCTTCCGCATTATTGACATTTTCAAGCTTCAATTCCATATTTGATTGTCCGGACGCAATCCAAACATCTCCAAACATTACTCCACTAAATTTCACTTCATTTTCACCGCTTACCGTAAGTTCATAAGGCCCACCTGCAATGAATTCAGGAAGGTATATCAACCATTTGCCTTCCATTGATGCCTGGGTAGATGATAAAAACCCATTTATCTCAACAATTATTTTTTCTCTGGAGTTTGCAGTGCCCCAAATGGGTGCATTGATGCCTCGCTGCAATACCATGTTATCTGAAAATATTCTGGCTACTTTTACCGCAGAAAACAAATTTAGGTTTGTAAATAACGAAGCAATTACAAACAGGAACAAATATAATATTCGAAGCTTTTTCATAATTAGTGAGCATATATTTTTTTGAAACAGATGATATTATAATTTTTAAGACAAGATAATTGCCAAAACAATCTAATAATAAACAACATCGCAGTTTGGATTTGCAAGTTTAAACTCCTCAACTTTCTTTGGAGAAATTTTATTATTATAGCATTTGAGCACTTTCAAATTTTGCAAGCTGGCCAGTACTTTTATTTGTTTAATTTTAGTTTTAGAAAATTCCAATACCTCCAAATTTTTAAGTCCAATTATAGGGGATAGATCCTTAACATTTGTTCCGGAAAACTTTAATTCCCTCAGATCAGTTAAAGACCTTAGCGGTTTCAAATCAGAAATTTGAGTATTATCCAAGTCAAGTACTTGAAGTTGCTTAAGATTAGGAAGGGCTTCAATATCAGATATAGGATTTCTTGGGCAATGAAGTTCTTCTATTTTTTTTAAACTCACTAATGGATATAAGGATGAAATCCTGCTATCTTTAAAAGTAAGAGATTTTAAACGGACAAACTCAGGAATAGGGTCTAAGTTATTTAGTAATATATTTTTGATATCCAATGATGTTATACTTACTAATTGATGTAATTGTTCAGTAGTTGGTCTCCTTGGTAGATTATTTGATTCTTTAAATATGTTTTGCCATTCATCGTCCAGGTTTCCCCACCAAGTTCTTAATTTGTCAGACTTATACACAACAATTGAGCTGTCTTCATCGAAAATCAACTCGATAAAATTATCATCTGTAACCTGGGTATGTTCGAAGTAGGCTACTCTAAATTTTTTGATTTTATTTAATGTTGAAATGTCCTTTATATTAGTATTGTTAAATATTAAGGTGTCAATTTTATTTAATCCAATCAAGGCAGAAATATCATTTATACCTGTTGAATCAAAATTAATGACTTCGAGATTACTTAATCCTTTAATAGGAGAAAGGTCAATTACTTGAGATTTCATTCCATTTAAAATCCGAAGAGATATTGACGATTGCAAAGGACTTAGATCAGAAACGGGGGTTTCAGAAAAATTTATTTGCTCTAACAAAGGCATTAATCTAAGAGGCTCTAATCTGGAAATATTCTTATTTCCATGAACATCAATTATTCTTATTTTTAATATATTATGAAATTGTTCATTTGAAATAGAGTCTGAAAATTGTAGTTCTTTACTGATAACACCTTTCCACGAATCGTCCATTTTATGCCAATAATCCAATAGCTCTTTTGACATGAAAATGATGCTTATGTCTGGTTTTACTTCATTTAATTCTATAAAATTTGTCAGCTCAATGTTTGTATTATCTGCATAAATGTATTTCAGATTTTCCAGATTTTTTAATGGCATGAGATTGTCAACTTCCGAATTATTTATAACAATTTTTTCCAATTTATTTAGGCCCTCCAATGGAGTGAGGTCTTTGATTTTGGTATGGGTAAAAACTAATGTTTTTAGATTATGCAGTCCTGCAATTGGCCCAAGTTCAACAACGGAGGTATTTGAAAAATTGAGATACTCAAGTGATTTTAAATATTCAATCGAATCGAGGTTAATAAGATTTGTGCTTGCACAATTTAGTTCTTTCAGGTTTAGCAAATTATCAATAGATGGCAGGCTGTCAATTACTGTTTGTTCTAAATGAAAGATTTCAAGTTTATTAAAATTTTCAATAACCATTATGCTAATGATTGGAGTATTATTGATGTATAATTCTCGTAAAGATTTGGAGTATTTTAAAGGACTTAAGTCTGCGACTTTTGTGTTAGAGCAATCTAAAAACTCAAGAGTTGTTAAATTCCTAATTGGAAATAGATCTGTAATTTCAGAAGAAGAAATATCAAGTTTTCGCAGTGTTTTCAATTGATCTAGAGGTTTGAGATCAGTAAAAATGGTACTTCCAGAAAGGTTGATTTCTTCTTTTGCGGCTGCTATTTTCACATAATCTATAATTTTAATACTATCAGTAAATTGTTGATCATCTACGATATAGGTTGAGTCAGAAAACTCATTTACTTCATTTAACCTCAGTCCCTCCTTTATTTCTATTTCTACGCCAAGCAATGTTTTCCATTCTTTATTTAACCCAGCCCACCAATATGTCAATTCTTCGTTTCTACTCAATTTGGTTGTGTAAATACTTGCTATCTTTATGTCTTTATTTTCTTCATCAACATTTACCTCAATAAATCTTTCCTGATCAGAATCTATACTGTCATTATCAATTGTGATCCCTTTTAGGTTTCGCATTAATTTGACAATAAAGAACAGCTGCCCTTCATGATTGACATTGCTGGCAACATCAATAATATTAAATTCAAATTTCACTTTCTTAAAAAAGAAATCAACGTCTTTTAGATATGCTTGTACATCTTTGTTGGTTACCACATCGCGATGTTCATCAAGGTCATCTTCAATTTGCACAGTATTATCTTTAAAAATTTTCAAAAAACTTTCATTGATAATTACATCTTTGTCCTTGACAGTATAAGAAGGATCTCCTAGTACATTTAAAGAAAACTGAAGAAAGGATACCATTTGCCTTACCTGACCTTCATATTCTTCAGCACTTTCTTTTTCGGTTTTGTCTTGACAAAATCCTACCGAAGTACCAATAAATAGAGTGAGCAAGACAAAAAAAATATATTTCAAAATCTTCATATCAATTCTCATAATATATATATTTGAGAAGCATGTTTTTTTGATCTTCTGGTATTTTGGAAAGATTTGAAATTAGCCATCCGCTGTTATATCCTGGTCGATTAAATTCTTTTATCTGAAAATACCAATCATTTAGCTGAAAAAAATGAAATGATACTTTTTCAACAGTTTTAAAAACTAAGTCTCCTTTTTTAATTTCATATAGAAATAAAGTTTTGAAATCCGGCTTGAAATCATCTTCAAAATAATATTCTACTGTTTCCGGTTCGTTAAATACTTTTATCAGATTCATGAAATCGAGCTCATGGCTCATAGGATGAAGGAACTTTGTTATTGCGGTAGAATCTGTATAGAAAAGTTTTGAAAATGGATAAAAGTATACATTATTAATAACCCACTTTATTCCAAGATTCTCTTTTTCTAACTCCAAGAATAAAACGACAGTGCGAGTTTGTCCCTTGTACGCAAATTTAGTGTCCACTTCTGCGAACCACCGGGCGCCATAATAATCAAGGAAAGATCCATTGTCTTCGCTAGTAACTTCATTTATAAAATTCTCTTTTAGTCTGTTGGAAATATTTTTATCCTGACTATCAAAAAGCATTTTTATATAATTTGACCTTATGGTTTTATTTCGATAATCGGGGTTTCCTTCATACAATCTTTTACCTTCAAGGTCTTCTTCAGCGTTGAATCGTCTAAAAAACTGGTTAATTTGCTTAGTTTCTGCATACATAAAACTTTCGTCTCCTAGGTAGGATCCTATGTCTTGTGCAAAAACTATTGAGCAAAAAAATTGTAGAACAACAATCGAATAGATGAACCGCATAGTGTTGATTATGGATTACCCTGGTTTTGTTTCTGTAACTCGGATGTCTCCTAACAATACATCCCAGAAACCAATAACTCTTCCCTGGATTTGAGTCTGTTTTCTCTCAACGTAGACAGTTATATCTTTCTTGGTGGTATCAACATATTTCAAACCATCATCGGTCTCGCCAGTAAATCTCTGGTAGACTGTGATCACTCCAACGTACTTGCCATCGGGTTGCCTTACTAGATCGCTAATGTATTGGATGTTAAACCAATCTATTTTTACACGATCATAGTTCAACATCATTAATCGTTCAAAATACTCTTTGATTCCGTAGTAGTTGATGTCTTTTTTATTAGTCGATGACACCCCCATTTGACTCCCTTCAGCAAAGAGTTCCAGTGCTCTATCGATCACGCGACTGGCCTCCGAAGAATGTGTGTCCTTGTCACCAATTATGCTGATATATTTCCCCAAATCTTTCACTTTTTCCAGGGCCAGAGAATCTATAGCTTGCTTTCTTTCCGGACTGATCTCTGGTTGTGCCAATGCCATTAACGTTACTCCAAATAACAATATTGCACTTAATAATATACTTGATTTATTCATTTGATTCTATTTTATATGATAAGAGGTAATGCCTATTTTTTAATTAATTCTAATTCTGTAATTTTTCCATTCGAGTCATAAACCACATTTTCAATCTTATTCCTGTTGATTTTCTGATCCTTCATGTATTCCAGATATTTTCTGATTGTTGTAGGTCTGTCATAATCTACAATATTTCCAGATTTGCTTACAATTATTAATACGGGAGTGTCTTCTGAGGCAAAGAGATTTAATGCTTCGTTAATATTTTTATTTGTTGTAGCTAGGTTTGTTCCTGTCGCTATTAGATTAAAGTAGTCATTAAGACTTTTTTGTTCTACAGTACTTTCCTTTCTGAGTTGTTCTTCTCTTTCCCGGGCTAGTTTTTCAGCTCTTTCTTTAGCTAACAAAGTTTCACGTTCTCTATTTAATTTTTCTTCAACTTTAACTATTAATTCTTTGACTTCATTATCTTCGATGTTCAAATCCTTAATTACCACAAGCCTACTTTCTTTCTCGCTTAGTGAAAGCCCTGAGTTATCGCTTAATAATTCCTCTAAATCTGCTTTGGCCTTTGCGATTTTCCGAGCTTCGGTAGCAGCAGCTTCTTCAGCAGCAATTTTCTTTTGGCTTTTACAGGAATATTCTCCAGCACTTATTGCAACTATAAAAATTAAAAACAAGATTTTATGTAGGCTTTTCATAAATAATATTGAGTTATGAGATTAGAAATACAGAATTATAGCCACAAAAATAGAAAAATAACTATGAGCTTCATATTAATTTTAGTTTTGTAACATAATCATTCTTATGGTTACGAATTGATAAGAAATAAATTTTAATAAGGTAGATTTTATATTTACAAATGTATGTTTGATAATAGAAATAAAGGAAAAATTGCTATTCACCTTGAAAATGACAATGGAAAAATAAATTCAACCATGGAATTCCAAGGTATTGCTAAACAAACAGAAATTACCTTGACCAGCCTGCTTGTTAATTTTGCATCCTTGGCAAGAAAGAAAGGAAAAGACCCAAAAATTTTCATTGACAAGCATTTATCAGGAATATTGAAAATGCTTGATGATTTACAATCTTGAGGATAAAAATAAAAATGTCCAACAAAAAAGGGAGGCGGTCAAACCGTCTCCCTTTCGCTAACCATTAATCAAAACCTCAAACCAAATTACAACCACAAATGATTAGTCTGAATTGAAAGATTTCATTATTAAAATCTTTCAAAGGTTCTAAATACTTAACGATGAAATAGAGTCAATGTTTGATATTAACATTTTATTGAAAATAAGTAATTGAATAAGTAACAACCTTTATTGGATTTCGTAAACAAAAGTAGATGCCAGAAAAAACGAAATTGACATCTTTAATAATTGTTAGAGGATAACCCCTAAAAAGCTTAATTTCGATATTAAGCAGCAATGAAAAAATTGCTATTAATGCCAAAGCATTAAGTAAAAATGACGGAACCGTAATTCCGTCATTTTTATTTAATGATAATGATGTATAAATCTATCTTTCTCTCTGTCAAATCCCGCTAATTTTTTATATTTTTGCAGCTTGATTATGTGACAATTAATTGGGCTAGATATTATAAATTCTAAATGATCATTCAGGTTTTTAGTATTTAATTTTTAGTTGATAATTTAGCTTATTAATATAATTACTAAGGATTTGTCTATTTTTTTATTCAATTTGAAAAACATTTTCAAGACCATTAAAATGAATTTTTACAGATAAAGTGCCGAATAAAGCAAAACGATTTAAAGAAAATAATTACTGATTTTTTCTACTTATGCTTAAATCAAAAGTAATATGAAAGAGGTATCATTTGGATTTAACATTGGTGGCACTTTAACAAAATGCATTATTATTGACAGTACAGGAAAATGTTGTGTAATAGGAAATATATCTACAACTGAAAATAAAGTTTTTACTTTTAAATTTGTTTAGGCAGCAAATGGATATTTTTACAACGATACTATTGAATATAATCCAAAGCTACTGTGACTTGAAAAGATTCCCTTCAAGAATAGTAATGGTAAACGATACTGTTAAGGGAGTTGGTATCTAAGCGTGGAAGGAACTAAATAAGTAATAGTTTGTTATATTATAACAAATTTTAATATTAATAATTAACTAAAAGAAAATGGAAAACAATAAATTTTTACCTTTCATAATTGCAGGAGTCATTGCAGTTATTGTGGTTTTATATCTCTCATCAGAGATTTTTATTACTATTAAAGCTGGTGAGCGGGGGGTTTTGTACAAAAGGTTTCAAGGAGGTACTGATTTTAGTATTAGCTACAAACCTGGATTTCATGTAAAAGCACCATGGAACAATATATTTGTGTACAATGTTCGAGAAGACATCATCAACGAAAAGATGGATGTATTGGATAAAAGTGGTCTTTCCGTATCTGTAGATGTATCTGTAAGGTTTTTTCCTATATATCAGAGGTTACCTTATTTGCATGAATTTTTTGGCGAAGGGTATGTCGAGCTTTTGGTAAAACCTGAAGTACGATCAACTGTTCGAAGGGTGATGGGCAGATTTACAGCCGAGGAAATATATTCAACAAAACGAGCCGAGGTAGAAGATGCCATTATTGCTGAAACTGAAGAAATATTAAGAACTGATAATAACAACATTCAAATGCAAGCACTCCTTATCAGATCAATAAATCTTCCTGATCAAATTAAAGGCGCAATAGAATCAAAATTGCAACAAGAACAGGAGGCATTAGCTTATACATTCAGGCTTGACAGAGAAAAAAGTGAAGCGGAGAGGAAAAGAATTGAAGCTGAGGGTATTGCAAAATTTAATCAAATAATTAATTCTAGTTTGACAGAGGAAATACTAAAACAACGTGGCATTGAAGCTACCCTGGAATTGGCCAAATCTCCTAATGCAAAAGTAGTTGTAGTTGGCGGAGGCAAGGAAGGGCTACCGCTTATTTTAGGAAGTAACTGAGTAGAAAAAAAGTTGAATAAATAAATTATAATGGAAATGGCAGATTTTGCAGAATTAAAAGTAGGTGGAAAAGAATATAAGTTACCAATAATCGAAGGAACTGAGCAGGAAAAAGGATTTGATATAAGTAAATTAAGAGCAGAAAGTGGGTTAATTACCATAGATACTGGTTTTAAAAATACTGGATCAACTAAAAGTTCTGTAACTTTTCTTGACGGTGAAAAAGGCATATTGCGTTATAGAGGTTATCCCATTGAACAACTTGCAGA
>CAYREN010000018.1:0-15044 GCA_964423255.1 uncultured Roseivirgaceae bacterium
GAATCACTGGCGTCAATTTTTGGGAGAGTAACTTATGATTTCAAAAGTAAGTATCTTTTGACTGCAGCAGTGAGAAGGGATGGATCTTCAAAATTTGGACCTACAAATAAATTCGGTGTTTTCCCCTCCTTTACCGCAGGATGGCGAATTAGTGATGAAGATTTTATTCAATCCGGTGGTTTTATTTCAGATTTAAAAATCAGAGGTGGATGGGGTCAGGTAGGTTCTGACGCCATTGGAAATTTCAGGTATTTAGCAACACTTAATTCAACTTACGATTATGCATTTGGCAATCAGACTGCAGTATCCTCCCTTGGAGTTGCCTTAAAGGATTTGGCAAATCCTAATGTACAGTGGGAAACAGCAACAGAATATAATTTTGGAGTTGATGCTGCATTTCTTGATGGTAGGTTAAATTTCTCTGCGGAATATTATAATAAAACAAATACCAATATGTTATTTGTGCTTGATTTGCCTGGCACATCTGGGTTAGAAACAACCGTTGATAATGTTGGTGAAGTATTAAATAGTGGTTTGGAATTTGCTTTAGGGTTCAGAAAAACTACTGGTGATTTCAAGTATGATTTTAATGCGAACCTAACTACTATTAATAGCGAGGTAATTGATTTAGCAGGAAAGGAAGAAATAGTCGCTTATACCTATTCAGGGTCAGGAGCAACAGTGGTTATTAGGGAAGGTTTACCATTAGGCTCCTTTTTTACTCGACGAACATTGGGAATTTTTCAGACTCAGGCTGAAGTAGATGCAGCAAATGCAATGGGAGATCCAACAGCGGCTTATCAAAATATTCTAACTGCACCGGGTGATTGGAAATGGAAAGATTTGGATGGGGATGGTCAAATAACGAGTGCTGACAAAGAAATTACAGGAAGTCCAATTCCAAAGTTTACTTATGGTTTTGGGGCAATGTTTCAATACAAAATGTTTGATATGAACTTTCAATTTTTTGGAGTTTATGGAAATGATATACTTAACGTAAATAGATCTCAACTGGAAGCTTCAGGTCGTGCATACAATAAGAGCAGTACTGTAGTAAATGCATGGCATGGTGAAGGCACGAGTAATACCATTACTCGCCCAAATAGATCAGACCCAAATCAAAACATTATTCTCTCTGATCATTTGGTGGAAGATGGATCTTTTATGAGACTAAAAACTTTGCAGGTTGGATTTAATTTTCCACGTGAAACCATTGCTAAGTTGGGGCTTTCTGCTGCACGGATATATGTTAGCGGACAAAACTTATTTGTACTCACAAAATTCTCAGGTGGTGATCCTGAAGTTGGCCTAGTACAAAACAACAGTGCTGCCGCTGGAATTTATAATGATTTATATCCTCAAGTAAGGAATTTATCCTTAGGTATAAATCTGACATTTTAAATTATTATAAAGACATAATAAATATTGTAATTATGAAAACGAAGAATAAAATTTTTCACATTATACTTATCATTACCGTCTTATATTTCTCTTCGTGTGGTGAAGATTTTGTTACACAGGAATTTGAAAATGGGGTAGTGTCAGAAAATTTCTTTAAAAATGCAACGGATGCAGAACAGGCCTTAACAGCCGTATATGACATTATAGGTTCAAGAGGAATGTACCAGGAAGGAAACTGGGTAATTGGCGACGCCACAAGCGATGATATTAACGAACTGAGTGGTGATAATGGAGACTACGGCACACATTATCGAGCTGCCAGTGACTATAGATGGGAGACTAGTAGTCCCTATTCTACAACAAAATGGTTTGATGGATACAAAGGGATATTTAGGGCAAATATTCTAATAGAGAAACTACCTGAGATAGAAATGGATAATGCACTAAAAGCACGATTTGAAGGGGAGGCAAAATTTCTTCGAGCATTATACTATTTTAATCTGATACAAGCTTTTGGCGATGTTCCATTTTTCACTACGGTACTTACACGGGCGGAATATCTTGAATTGGCAAGGACAGATAAGCAAATCGTTTACGCTCAAATAGAACAAGACCTAAAAGATGCAGCAGCAGCTCTGCCCATAACATCTACTGACCCTGTTGGTAGGGCAACTAAAGGTGCTGCAAATGGACTATTGAGTAGGGTATATCTATATCAGGACAAATGGACAGATGCCGCAAGCACAGCTCAACTTGTCATGGGTGGCGAATACGAGTTGGTAGATACGGAAGATTTCAAAAATATGTACAATGGGGATCTTGAAAATAGCAAAGAGTCAATCTTTGAATTTCAGTCAGTAGGTTTTACTCCTGGAGTATGGGGAAATCGTACGGAAAATATCTATTCATTTTTTTGGAGTCCGCTTATCGGCTGGGCAAACTGGTATTCCCCGAGTGTGAGTTCTCAAGAACAATTTGAGGACGGAGACATCAGAAGAAAGGCATCATTATTAATTGTTGGTAAAAATGATTCAATTGATACAGATGGCGATGGTGTAGTAGAGTTTTTTCCATCAGGAAGTATGAATGGGAACTATTTCAATAATGCAAATGTTCGTAAGTTTTTGCCTGAGGGCAGAAATTTGGCGAGTGCAAATAACTATGATGTGAATTTCCCAATAATTCGATATGCCGAAGTACTTCTCAATTATGCTGAGGCGCAAAATGAGGCTGGAAAATCTTCAGAAGCATTGTCAGCTGTAAATGAAATTCGAAATCGAGCGATGGTTCCGGTATTTACAGAAACAGATCAAGGGCTTTTGAGACAATTGATCAGAGAAGAGCGAAGAAGAGAATTGCTTTTTGAGGGGCATCGCTTCTTTGATTTGCAGAGATGGGGAATAGCAGCTCAGGTACTCACTCCTCTCGGTTACAGAGTTGGCACACATGAATATTGGCCTATTCCTTTAGCTGAGTTAGATTTGATGAAAAATTTGACTCAATATCCACCCGGGAAATAATTGGTAATCAATATGTAGCTGCCCTTTATATTTTTATAAAGGGCAGCTATTTTTTTATAATCATAATAATAATTCAAATTATATCATTTTTTTGAAAGTTGAAATTAATATGAACAAAGCCTTTATAGTTCCATTGATTATTGCATTTAGTATTTTATCATTTAGTCTAAAAGGGCAACAGTTAAAAGTAATCGCTTATAATGTGGAATTTGGCAGAAATACTTCTCCTGAAGATATGTCTTCTCTACTAATGCCTGAAAAAGCAGATGTCATTTGCTTCAATGAAGTACCAGGACAAGGATGGACCAAAAAGGTAGGAGTTTTATTAGGCATGCTCTATTCATATGAAGGAAAAATTGCTTCCGCTAATCATATGAAAGATTATAAAGATAAATCAGGAAAGCATTATGGAAAGTATAAATCTATATTGAGCAAATACCCTCTAAAAAAATCAACTGAAATTCCACTTAAAGGCATACGATGGTCTCCCGCTAGTGCAGTTATTTCAACCATTAATATTAAAAACAACCAGGAGATACATATATTCAGTTTGCATATTCCAACAGGCATAGATGAGCCTGAAAAAAGTAAAGCATATGATTTAGCTAACTACTTAAAAAACAATTATGCTGATTCAGATAAAATTATTCTGGCAGGTGATTTTAATGACAAATATGATTCTCAAGCAATGCAATATTTATATAATGAAGGATTTAAAAATCCCTATAGAACGCTTGATATGGATTTATCAAAAAAGACAACTTTATCCAAATCAGATAACAATGGATCTGTAATTGATCATATTTTATATAAAGGACTTATACTAAATTCTGCTGGTATAATAGAAGATAAAACACAATCAGATCATAAAGCAGTTTGGGCAATTTTTAATTTTTAAGCACATTATCAAATGAAATAAAAACACACCCTAAACAAAAATATGAGACATTAAAATAAAGAAAAATCTATTTCTTCTTTTTACCAATTATCTTTTTTGTCCTGTCAATTTTAAATGCCGTTTCCCTGCTGTTCCAGAAATAGTTAATTTCATTACTCTCTCATTTTAAGCTAAGAAATTTATGATATGGAATTTTGTAAGATAATTATTGCTATTGGACCAGTCTTTTGCGTAATTTTTCAATTCAAACTTTTTGGATAAAAATGACTAATAATTTAGTGCAATATATTGTCTATTTAAATAAAAGAAATTGGATTGATCCCCTGCTTATTATTGCATTTACAATATATTCTTGTGGGGTAAAGCAAGACCTAAATAATAATTCAGATTCAATTTTTATCCAGGTTTCAAGTGAACATTCCGGCGTGAAATTCAACAATAAAATTAGTGAAAATGAAGAGCAGAATATTCTTCGCGACCCATATTATTACAACGGAGGGGGTGTGGCTTTAGGGGATATCAATAATGATGGTCTTCCAGATATTTATTTTACCGGGAATATGGTTGGTGATCAATTATACTTAAATAATGGAAATTTACATTTTGAAAAAATCACACAAAAGGTTGGGATTTTAAGCACCAATCTTTGGACTACAGGAGTTACTTTTATTGATATAAACAATGATGGATGGCTTGATATTTATGTATGTCGTTCAGGAATAAGAAGCTTTAGAAATAACCTTCTTTATATTAATCAGGGAAATGGAAAATTTGTTGAAAGCGCAAAGAAATATGGTCTAAATGATAATGGTTATTCTATTCAGGCCAGTTTTTTTGACTTTGATCTGGATGGTGATTTAGATATGTACCTGGTCAATCATTCCATTAAATATTTTGAAAACCAAAATGATTTATTCGCTTTAAAGAATAATCCTGACTCCAATGAAGCAGATAAATTGTACCAAAATAATAACGATGGTTCATTCACAGATATAAGTAAAAAAGCAGGTATTAATCATTTTGGTTTTGGCTTAAGTGCTTCTATTGGTGATTTGAATCGGGATGGATGGCCAGACATTTATACAGCGAATGATTTTTTTGAACCAGATTACTTTTACATAAATAATGGTGATGGCACATTCACAAACAAACTCGAAGAGTCATTTGGACATATTTCATTTTCGAGCATGGGAAGTGATATTTCCGATATCAACAATGATGGATTGCTTGATTTAATGGTTTGTGATATGCAACCAGCAGATAATTATCGAAAAAAAGCCAATATGACTATTATGGATCCCCTAAAATTCGAGCGACTTATCAAGGAGGGTTATCACTACCAATATATGCAAAACACTCTTCAGCTAAATTCTGGTGCTGGAAGATTTAGTGAAATTGCGGAGTTGAGTGGCATTTCAGAAACAGATTGGAGTTGGGGCCCTTTGTTCTTTGATATGGATAATGATGGATGGAAAGATCTCTTTATCAGTAATGGCATCAAGCGAGATATTCAATATAAAGATATATTGGTTGAAATGAAAAAGGAAGGTTACAATTCTGCCCAAACTAAATCACTGGATATTATTAATAATTTTCCAGTAAAAAAGTTAAAAAATTATAGCTATAAAAATAATGACGGCATCACCTTTCAAAACCAATCAGATTCATGGGGAATCAATTTTAAAGGTTTTACTACAGGTGCGGCATATGGTGATTTAGACATGGATGGTGACTTAGATTTGGTATTGAACAATATTGATGATGAAGCTTCTATCTATGAAAATAGATTATCAAATAATCCACAAAATGTTGCCAATTACATACAAATAGTTTTGCAAGGTATTGATGGCAATATCATGGCTATCGGGGCAACTGTAAAAGTTGTTGTTGGTAATAATAGTCAATATCAAGTTCTCCAACCTACGCGAGGATATCAATCTGCCGTGGAACCAATAATTCACTTTGGTCTCAACACAGCAAAAAAAATTGATGAGGTTGAAGTTCACTGGCCCAACGGAACATTTACTTATCTGCAAAACATTCTCACAAATCAACGTATCGATATTAAGCAAGAAAATACAACTTCAAGACGTGATAACGCCCAACCTCCATCCCCACTTTTTACTGAGGTCACCGAAACTATAAGTTTAAATCAATATCATCAGGAAAAGCTATATAATGATTTTATCAAAGAACCCCTTTTACCACATAAGTTCTCACAATTGGGCCCATGCATTGTTGTAGGAGATGTCAATGGAGATGAATTAGACGATTTTTATATTGGTGGATCAGGGGGGTATTCCGGTCATTTATTTATTCAGGATGATACTGGTTCTTTTATAACTTTTTCTGAAACTACATGGGATAAGGATAAGCGTTATGAAGATGTCAGATCTCTTTTTTTCGATTGTGATGGAGATGGAGATCAAGATTTATATGTTGTTAGCGGAAGCAATGAATGGGATATTGGTTCTGAGATGTATCAGGATCGACTTTATATCAATAATGGGAAAGGACAATTTAAAAGGCAATTCAATGCACTTCCTGAATCACACATTAGTAATTCAGTAGTGCAAGCTGCAGATTATGATGAAGATGGAGATTTGGATTTGTTTATTGGTGGAAGACTACAACCCGGCCGGTATCCTTTCCCTGCCGGTTCTACAATATTGAGAAATGATGGTGGGGTATTTACAGATGTCACTATTGAAATTGCAAAGACACTTCAGAAAATTGGTATGGTAACGGATGCAATATGGACGGATTTTGACAATGATCATGATTTCGATTTGATGGTTGTAGGTGAGTGGATGCCCATCACTCTTTTAGAAAATATTAATGGGAAATTTTCTTCCTACATCACGCCATCACTCTCCAAAACCAATGGTTGGTGGAACAGTTTGACTCAAGCGGATATTGATATGGATGGTGATATGGATTATGTTGTTGGAAATATTGGCTTAAATTATAAATATAAAGCTTCCAAGGCTGAACCTTTCCAGGTATATGCTGCTGACTTTGACAATAGCAGCTCAATGGATATTGTATTTGGCTATTATAATGTTGGAGAAGTTTTTCCATTAAAAGGCTGGCAAGGTTCTATTGAACAAATACCTACTTTAAAAAATAAATTTCCAACTAATTCAATGTTCGCTTCTTCCACGCTATCTAAAATTTATGGAGAAGAAGCGCTGGATAAGGCTTTTCACCTTCAGGCTTTTTCGTTTGCCAGTATTTTCATAGAAAATTTAGGAAAGGGACAATTCAACATTAGCCAATTACCGGTACAAGCTCAGGTATCATCCATTAATGGGATAATAATAGATGATTTCAATGAGGATGGTTTTCCAGATATTTTGATGGCTGGAAATATGTATAATAGTGAAGTAGAAACCGCAAGAAACGATGCCGGATTAGGTATAGTGCTCATTGGAAATGAATCAAATAACTATTCCGTTTTGCCGACATCTTCTAGTGGTTTTTTAGCATCTGGTGACGTGAAAGGCTTAGCTAAACTTAAAAGACAAGATGGCTCAACATTAATACTCGTTGCAAACAACAATGATAAATTACAGGCATTTTCCATTCATAAAACTGAAGCCTTAAAGAGAGACTAAATATGGCTATAAAAATACTGATGAACAATATTCATCTTTTGGCTTGTATGTTTATAATTTCTTTTACTTCCTGTCAAAAGAAAAAAAAAATATTCCATCTGGTTTCTCCCGAATATTCAGGAATTAACTTTTCTAATACAATTATGGAGAGCGACTCCATCAATTACTTCAATTACAATTATATATATTCCGGGGGAGGAGTTGGAGTTGCTGACTTCAACAACGATGGGTTGCAAGATATTTTTTTAGGAGGGAACATGACCTCTTCCAAACTTTATATTAACCATAGCAAATTCAAATTTGAGGACATTACAATATCAGCAGGAATTGAAACCCATCAATGGATTAATGGCGTATCCATTGTTGATATTAACCAGGACGGGTGGATGGATATATATCTCTGTGTCGGAGGATATGTCGAAAAAAATAGTCGAAAAAATCTATTATTTGTAAACAACGGAAATTTGACTTTTACTGAGTCGGCTGAAAAGTATGGAGTTGGTGATGATAGTTTCTCTACACAGGCAGCATTTTTTGATTACGACCTTGATGGAGATTTAGATTTATTTGTGATGGAGCATGCTAACGAATCGAATACTCAAATTAATAAACTAATTACTTATAAAGATGGAAGCGGACCAAGTACGGACAAGTTATATGAAAATATAAAAGATACAACTACTGGAAATTTCCATTATAAAGATGTCTCAAAATCTGCAGGCATTTTAATAGAGGGCTATGGACTAGGATTGGCCATTTCAGACCTCAACCTTGATGGATGGCCAGATATCTACGTAGCAAATGACTATGTTGCCAGTGATATTTTATATATCAACAATGGAAATGGTACTTTTTCTGATAAGCTAAATCAATATTTTAACCATGGCTCGCGCAATGGGATGGGCATTGATATTGCCGACATCAACAATGATGGTCTGCTAGACGTCATGGTTCTGGATATGTTACCTGAAAGTAATAGAGGAAAGAAGATGATGACAGGCAATATGAATTATGAGTACTTTATGCGAGTATTAAATCAAGGATTCGCACCTCAATTTATACGCAACACCTTGCAGCTCAATCGTGGAAAGGCACCTGATGGGAAATATTATTATAGCGAAATAGGAAGATTAGCCGGTTTACATCAAACAGACTGGAGCTGGTCGCCACTAATTGCAGATTTTGACAATGATGGGTTAAAAGATATTTATATTACTAACGGATTTCGAAGAGATGTTACCAATCAGGATTTTCAAAAATTGACTGGTAAATCAAGCATGTTTACCATTAACCCAAAAGAATTATCTAATTCAGCATTACTTGAAAAACTATTACAATTAGACAGTGTACACCTTCATAATTATATGTTTCAAAACCAAGACAACTTAAAATTTGATGACGTATCCATTGATTGGAGTTTTGATCAGGCTTCCATGTCAAATGGTTCTGCTTATGCAGATTTTGATAATGATGGAGATTTAGATTTAGTTGTTAACAATATCAATGCGCCTGCTTTTCTTTATAAAAATGAAATTCAGGAAAATTACACAAACCATTACCTAAATGTAAAATTGGTTGGCAAGTCAAATAATATAAATGCACTCGGAGCAATAATTATTGCAACTATAGGTAGTGGGGAAAAGCTATCTTCAGTAAACTATCCAGTGCGTGGGTATATGTCATCTTCTGCAACTTTCAATCTCCATCTTGGATTGGGAGAAACAGATAAAGTAGATACATTACAAATAATTTGGCCTGACGGCTCAAAAAACTTTTTTGCAAACTTGAAAGTAGATACTGTTTATGAATATGTCTATAATATTAGTAATAAATCCACACCGATCAATAATGATGTTTCTCACATAAATCCAATTTTCAAAGAAGTCTCCTCAAAAATAAATGCGAAATATCATCACCATGAAAATGTACCGAATGATTTTAGATTAGAGCCTTTACTTCTTCATCAATATGATAATTATGGTCCGGGTTTAGCTGTAGGAGATATGAATGGTGATGGCAAAACTGACTTTTATGTCGGTGGAGCACGTGGTCATCATGGCGTTTTATTTTTTCAATCCGACGAAGAAAAATTTACATCAATTGAGCTTGAAGGATCAGACTTTTTTGAAGATACTGGTGCAATACTTTTCGATGCCGACTTAGACTCCGATTTGGATTTATATGTGGTGAGCGGAGGAAGTTCTGTTAAATTTTTTAGTAAAGGCAACTATCAGGATAGATTATATATCAACAATGGGAAAGGTGATTTTGTGTTAGGAGAGAATATAATTCCGGAGATTAAATCAAGTGGTTCTTGTGTGGTGGCTGCTGATTATGATAAAGATGGGGATCTTGATCTTTTTATTGGGGGTAAAATATTTCCAATGAATTTTCCCTTAGCGCCAAAAAGCTACTTACTTGAAAACCGGCAAGGCAAATTTTATGATGTTACTGATTTTGTAGCAAAAGAATTAAGCGAATTTGGAATGATTAGTACTGCATTATGGACTGATTATGACAACGATAATGATGTTGATCTAATGGTTGCTGGAGAATGGTTGCCAATCACGATTTTTGAAAACGATGATGGTCAATTTGAAAAATCGCAATCTGCCAATGGTTTGGAATCTTATCATGGATTTTGGAATAGTATCGTTGGAGGGGATATGGATAAAGATGGAGATATTGATTATGTAGCTGGAAATTTTGGAGATAACACAGCTTTCAAAGTCAATAGCGATCAAGCGCTAAAAATTTATATTAAAGATTTTGACAACAACTCTACCATAGATCCAATTATCACAAGATTTATACAAGGACATGAGTATCCTATTGCTACAAGAGGAGCACTTATTGAACAAATTGGTGCTATAGAAAACCTATATCCCACTTTTCAAAAATATGCTAACGCAGATATAAATAATATCCTCAGCAATTTTGATACTTCCGGTATGGAGTTATTGCAAGTAAACTATCTCAAATCAGTATATATTGAAAACCTGGGTGATGGAACTTTTTCTGTTAAACCTCTTCCAATTGAAGCCCAATTTGCTCCAATCTTTGGAATGGAGATTGGAGATTTTAATCTTGATGGTCACTTAGATATTTTATGTGTAGGTAATGACTCCCAAACTGAAGTGATCTCTGGATGGCACGATGCTCATATAGGACTTTTCTTAAGTGGAAACGGGAAAGGAGATTTTAAAAATTTGTCAATTGGGGAAAGTGGTTTTATTGTCACAGGTGATGCCAGGGCACTGGCAAGCATTAATGTTGATAACAATCGACTCGTGATAGCCACTATTAACAATGATAGTCTCAAAGCTTTCTATTCAAATGTAATTTCGACTAAAAGCTACATTCAGCTACAAGAAAGCGAGGTGTGGGCACAAATAAATTATAAAAATGGTCAGACAAGCAAGTTTGAAAAATATATCGGTCATGGACATCTTTCCCAGTCTTCAAATTGTTTATTTATTCATGATTCAATGGAATCTATTACAGTATATAATTGGTTGGGGAAATCAAGGGTTATTAAAATTGAAAACTAATATTGATATTCTTTAATGAAGGGTATCAACAATAAATAAGTATAGTGAAAACAAAAGCAATATGAAAATGAAATATAAATTTACAATCATTGGATTTTTCTTTTATTCAGTTTGCTCCTTGGCGCAGACAGACAGTATTCAAAAAATGCCAAGCATCATGGCAACTTCAATTGAAACCCCACCTGATTGGGCAATTATGCAACGGAAGCTTATCAGTTCTATGGAAATTGCAGGAGATTTTTACTGGCATAGGTTTATGAATAAAGGAGGAACCCCTATCGGACACGGCCCCTATGATGATCTTTACGAAATGTTTTACAATTGGCCGGATTTCTATATGATTGGCGCAAACAAAGATTTTTATATACAAGCCCTTGCCGCATACAATGGGATCACGCGCAAAAACACTCCCCACCTACCCGATACAGGAGATTATTTTCATAAGTTATATAAAGAATTTCCCCCACATGACGATTTTTTCCATATAAGTGAGGGCATGACTTTATTTTACAATCTCGCCTTAGGAGATCCTACAATTCCGGAAAATATTGAAAGAGCAAAAAGATTTGCAAGTTTTTATTTGAATGAAGATCCGGAAGCCCAAAACTTTGATCAAGATAAAACTCTTATACGTTCTATATTTACTGGAAGCCGTGGTCCCCTAGCATCTTCAGATGCGGTGTACAACCTCAGTTACGGGCATGCCTCTTTATATCCATTAATAAAAAATCTTGATCCGAAATGGCATGAAAACCCAGTTCGAAAAAAAGAAATTCAGACACTATACGATAGCATTGTTACTCGAACAGATGTTCCGGTAAACCTTGGTGCGACTGGATTAATAACCAATGCTTATCTATATACCGGAGAAGAAAAATACAAGAAATGGGTTCTTGATTATGTTGATGCATGGATGGAGCGCATTGATAAAAATAATGGCATACTGCCTGACAACATTGGGTTAAACGGTAAAATTGGAGAATATAGAAATGGCCAATGGTGGGGAGGACTCTACGGTTGGTATGGAAGGTATGGGGTTATGATGATGTTTGCCTCACTCAGTGTAGCAACAGAATGTGCATATTTACTTTCAGGAGACGAAAAGTACCTGAATCTACTTCGAAACCAAATTGACCAGCTCATGAAACGTTCAATAACAACTAAAGAAGGGCAGGTTTTAGTTCCTTATCGAAGAAATGAAAAAGGCTGGCATAGCTATCGGCCAATTATGATAAGAGAACTGTCTCATTTGTGGAATGCTTCTATGACTAATGAAGATTGGAATAGAATAGAAAAAGTACACGATGGGCAAAAATTCAGACCATTAAATATGGAAGGTATTTGGGGGCAAAATACATTAGACCATCTTGACACTGTTACATATAGACCGACCGAACCCTTTGATTGGAGTGAAGAAATGATTCAGGGTGACAGAACTATGGGCAAAAGCGAATATGCCAGATTGATGTACTATGCAGGAAAAAATCCTGGATGGCCATTAGAATCGTTAAAGGCAGATTATCAAGAAATGGCTAGACGTATGGAGTTTATGCGTAATGACCCAAGAGAAATCGTAGACATCAATTCAGATGATATCTATCCAAACAACCCTGTTATAATAAAGGCCTTACAGCAAACTTCAATGGGCACACCCCAAACAATTTATTATGGAGGGCTGCTCCGTGCAACAGTTAGATATTATGATGTTGTAAGTAAACGGCCAGGTTTACCTGCGGATGTATCGGCATTAGTAGAAAAACTCCAGGATGAAACGGTAGCAGTCAGATTGGTTAATTTACATCCTGTTGAATCAAAGGAATTAATCATTCAGGCAGGTGCGTTTGGTGAACACCAGTTTACTAATATTCACTATCAAGAATCCACAAAAGACGAAAAAGGTACTGTTTCTAATCAAAAGAAAACCAAATCCATTCTGGGAAAATATGTGAAAATAATACTTCCTCCATCTACATCAATTTTGTTAGAAATGGGCATTGATAGATTCAGCAACGATCCTTCCTATCGTTTTCCATGGCATAACGTTCATAATAACTGATATAATAATGATCCTGGGGGAATTTAACATATTTAAGGTCTAAATTATTTCGATGCAACGAATAACCCATTTGTTAATTTTGAAAGATATTATCTTCCTACTTGTAGGTTTTGTTTTATTTGGATGTACAGAAAAAATAGAAACCAAGCTTTTGCTGGTCTCTTCAAATCAATCTGCTGGTAATTTGATAGATGATGAAATAAGCAAACTTGCTAAGTCTTCAAATTTTAAATTAGAAAGAAGTGAAAATACAGCATTAATCTTTGAGGATACTTTAAAGCATTTTACTCTCGTCGTTTTCAATAGGGTTGAATTGAATAATTTAAACCATTTTCAGGTTAATGCTCTTGAACGCTTCGTAGAAGCAGGAGGAACCATGGTGGTATTTGAGTCTAATGATTCTACTGTCAATAAGTACAAATGGTCCGTTTTTTATAAAATTCTAAATAAGATAGCAATTCAAAAAAAAGATCGAAATATATCAGGAATCAAGTCTTACCCTTTTGGTCTTGGACGTATAATGGTTACCAATGTAAATTTGAATAATCAAAAAAAACAAAGAGCCTTAATTAAAGAGACAATAAATATGTCCACTCAGAATAACCAACTTCTTTCATATACCACAATATCCACTCAGTTGGTACCACCTGATCATTGGTTTGAAACAGACACTTTAGTAATTTCTTCCTTTAATGAGCCCATTGAAATGGAAGTCTTGGAAAATGGTGATGTTTTTATAATAGAAAGGGCAGGGAAAATTAAATATTATGATTCTAAACTAAGGTCAATAAATACAATTGGACGGCTTCCCGTTGTTTATTCCCAATCCAACGGACTCAATGGGATGGCGTTGGATCCCGATTTTGAAAATACCGGATTCATATTTTTCTCTTACACACCGATGGCTGACACTTTGCATCATCGTATTTCACGGTTTAAAATCACAAGAGATTCCCTGCATATAAAATCAGAAAAAATCATTCTAAAACATCCAATTACTTTAAAGAACGGTTGGCATGGAATCAATGCAATGGAATTTGATTCTAAAGGGAATTTATATTTTAGTATAGGTGATTTTACAATTCAAACCAAAGAAGTAGCTGGATATGGGCAAATTGACGAACGAAAAAATTATAATGATTCACAATCAAATTCTTCAAATTCCAACAATTTATTAGGCAAGATAAGTAGAATATATCCTGAGAAAGATGGCACATATACGATTCCCAAGGGTAACCTTTTTTCAAAAGGTGACAGCTTAACTAGACCTGAAATTTTTGTGATGGGTTGTAGAAATCCATATAGATTTACGCTGGATTCTCATACTGATATTTTATTTTTTGGGGATGTCGGACCCGATGCCTTGAACAATGGTGAAAAAGGACCCAAGGGATATGATGAGTTAAATATTGCTAAATCACCAGGAAATTACGGTTGGCCATATCTTGTAGCCAATAACAAACCTTACAGAGATTTTGATTATGGTACTAAAATATTAGGGCAATTCTTTGATCCCGGGAATCTGATAAATGATTCTCCTAACAACACTGGAAGGAAGGAATTATTGCCCCCTAGGGAATCAGTGCTATGGTATCCAAAGAGTGAAAGTCAAGAATTTCCTGATTTCGGTTCAGGTGGTATGAATATAATGATTGGACCAAAATATAATATCGAAGACTATGATAAATCGGAAGTGCGATTCCCATCATATTTCAATCAAAGGCTATTCATTTACGATTGGGTACGAGATTGGATTAAAACTATAAAATTTGATGAAACCTTAAAAATTGTACAAGTTGAACCTTTTTTGTCTTCACATAAATTTAATGGTTTAATAGATATGAAATTTGGAATTGATGGAACACTCTATCTGTTAGAGTATGGGACAGGTGGATACAGCGCAAACCCAGAGGCAAGCTTGAGGAAAATTACATTTGTTGAAGGGAAACCACCATCAAGAGCAAAGCCAATTACCAATAATACTGAAAGTAATCAAATTGA
>CAYREN010000018.1:15144-22607 GCA_964423255.1 uncultured Roseivirgaceae bacterium
TAAATTATAATACTGCCAGAGATGGAAAAATATTCAATATTTTCCAGTTCCCGAAAAATCAAATTCCTCGTATCGATGGGAAAACTGATGATTGGGATATAGTTCCTCAATCATATGTATATGGAACAGATTTGTTGATGGATACTGAAGATGGAAATGGAAAAGATATTGATACCAAAGATTTGGATGTAAAAGTAACAGTCGGCTGGGTCAAAGGAATGAACCGGCTTTATTTTTTGTACGAAGCATACGACGATTATTGGGACTTTGGCAGATTTAGTCCCAAGGGATATCAAAATGATATATTTGAAATTGTTGTCGATGGAGACCTTTCCGGAGGACCTTTTATTTTTAACCCAATATATAATGAAGAGGAATTAAAGTGGGCAAGCAATACTCCTTCCTATTTAGAAAATCATTTTTCTTTTAGTGGAGTACATGCCCAGAATTACCATATTTTCACTCCGCCAGTAAATAATGCATGGGTTCTGATATGGGGCAATCAGCACTGGATTGCAGAATTTCCACAATCGAATTATGCCTATGATTATAACTTTAAGCATGGAAAAAGTGGGAAACTTATATTGGAGTTTTGGATAACACCATATGATTACGCCCCATATGTAGGACCTCAAATGGCTGTTGAATCGCATTTAAAGGAAGGCAAGTCTATTGGGCTTTCCTGGTCTATTCTGGATTTTGATGGAAAAGAAAGAGAGGGGCATATCAATTTGTCTCATGATACACGCATGGTAAAAGATGCAACATACCTATGTGCATTTAAATTAATGCCTTTAGAAAAACAATTTCTGGATATGCTTCATGCTGAATGGTCATTTAAGGTGTTTGATATGAAAAATGGAATGGTATCTTTCCATGATGAATCTCAAGGTGAAATAAATAAATGGAAGTGGGATTTTGGTGATGGGACATATTCAAGTGAACAACATCCTATTCATAAGTTTACTGAAAAAGGAGTTCATAAAGTTATTACGCTAACAGTCGAGGGACCAGATGGATCATCAAAACGGACGAGATATTGGGAAATAATGATAAGGTGATCATAATTATATAGCACCTCAGGCAGGTATCACCGGGTTTGGTTTCAGATAAGACCCCGAAACCCAGAGATACTTTTTCTTAATGTCATCAATGAGTTCAACTCCAAATCCGGGTTTATTTGGAAGAGTCATATATCCATCAACAACAGTTAGAGGTTCTTTAAACAATCCTTCCTTAAATGGATTAAATGTCTGATTTATTTCACACATATGGCCATTTGGTGCCCCTGCCACAAAATGAATATTTGAAATTGTTGTCAGCCCTCCATGCCAATTGTGAGGACATTGCAATCGCCCATATAAATTGGCCATGCGCGATATATGCCAGTTTTCACTAATTCCGGTAACATTGCAATCAGTCTGAATTATATCATAGGCTCCTTCAGCAATCCACCTATGTACCTGAAACCGATTCGAAAATTGTTCGCCTCCGGAAATCATCACACTCGGCATAGCTTCCTTAATTTTTAGATGTCTTTCTACAGACCCTTCGTTCCATTGATTCATTGGTTCTTCATACCAATAAAATTTTAAATCTTCCAGCACCGGGCATAATTGTTCTGTGATTTCCTCAAAACTCCAGTTGTGCTTTTCTATCATTAATTTAAATTCCGGTCCCACAGCCTCGCGCAATTTCCTTAGAACAGGTAAATATTTTTTAAGAGTCATTTTTCCATGATTCCAATCGGTTCCGTTTCTGAATTTGAAAGCTGTGTATCCTTGCTCTTTATATCTTAGTGCTTCTTCAATTAGCTGACTCTCTCCATCTTCATACCATTTATGATTGACTCCCCCGCTTGCATAAATTGGCATCTTCCTTTTTGGTTCACAATCTGTTGCCAACAATTCATATACCGGTTTTTCTTTTAACTTTCCAATAATATCCCAACATGCATTATTTACACCAGCCCAGGCTGCTTGTGAAATGCGATTTCTGGATGCTTCTCCTGATGTGAGATAATCCACATCAAAAGGATTTTTCCCTAACAATACCGGGGTTAAATACTTATCTGTGAATTTTTTAATTTCCATTGGGTTGCCATATGGTGTTCCTTCAGCTATTCCTACAATTCCTTGATCTGTAAACACCTCTACTAAAGCAGAATCGGTTTTCCAAACAACATATTTGTTAACACACCATAAATCACTACCATCTTGTGGGACATACGACATTGGCGTTACCTCAATTTTAGTAATCTTCACATTTTCTCTTTGAATCATATCCAATGGCCTGCGAAGGTTTTCTGCTTTGACTATATTTTCCTCTTTTGTCAAACTTTGACATCCGGTTGTAGTGGCAAGGGAAATGGCTCCCGCTGTCTTAATTGAATTTTTCACAAAATTTCTTCTATTCATGCTTTTCATAATGTAACGTAGTATGTTTAATATTTTTGAATTTTCATTTGAAAGTACCCTTCTGATAATCTACAGATTATAAATACGTTTGGCATTTAATTGATAGACATCTCGTTTTTCATTTTCTGAAAGGTCATTAGTCAGCTTTTCAAATGCTGTTGACCAATCCAAATAAGAACTCCCTAGTAAAACAACCGGCCAGTCCCCACCATAGACAAGCCTCTTTATTCCAAAAGCATTTATAACATGCTCCACATAAGGCATTAAGATTCTCGCGTTCCACCCTTCTCCAGCTTTTGTTACAATACCAGAAATCTTACAATTTACATTCGGATAGGACGCCAGCATGCTAATGCCTTTCTTCCAAATATTAAATTCTCCTGACTTTATATCCGGATTTCCCATATGATCTAAAATGAATATATTATTGGGGCACTTCTTTACCAGTGTCGATACATTTTCAAATTTATCGGGAGAAACCAGTAAGTCAAAAGTCAGGTTATTTGAGACCAACAAGTTCAATCCATTAATGAAATTATCTGATTCATTTTCATTTTTCGGAAAACCACATCTGATTCCCTTAAAAAGTTTAAGATTCGTCAATTGACCAAGGTCTTCTGAAACATCCAAACCTTTGGTGATATCAAGGCTTGCAACGATCCCTTTTATCCTGGGGTGGCTTTTGGCTAATGACGATATCCATTTTGCTTCTTTGATTCCCAACCCGGGATCAGCTCCTCCCTCAACAAAGATTATATCTCCAATATTTGAATCTTTTGAAGCTTTTTGAAAATCATGAATAGAGAACGAGCGGTTTATTTCGGGTGCGCTTTTTAACCAATTATATTCAAGATGGTTTAGATCAAATAAATGTACATGAGTGTCGGTCTTGAAAATCTTATTTGACAGTTTGTCAGAAGCATAATTTATTGAAGAAAAAGCGGGATAACACAAAATTGCGGCAGTCCCTAAAATGCTCTTATTGGCAAAATTTCTTCGACTTATTTTATTGGATAAAATTGTATCATTCATACATTGATCTGGCAATGAAGTTTCGCTAATTTAATTATATTTTTTCTTTTAAATCTTTTACTTTTATAATGAATAATTTAACCTTTCACGTGAAGTAAATTTACTTATATTTTACTAATAAAGCCATGAAAATCAGATCATTAATTTCACTTTTTTCGATCATCATCTTATCCAATTATCCATCAACTATTCAAGCTCAGAAAATAGTAACAAGCAAAGATTATTTAATTGCCTTAACACCGAATTGGAAAGGGGAAAGATTTGAAGATGGAAGGCCCAAAGTTTCTGATGATATTTTAAACAGAACCAAGAATATATCGCTGGAAGGAGCATGGGGTGTATTGAGGAGTAACGGATATAAAAATCAATTTGAGGGTGATTGGAAAATGATACACAACGATAAGGTAATGGTAGGAAGAGCGCTTACCGCTCAGTATATGCCAAAAAGAAAATCTGTCAGGGAAGTGTTGGAAAAAAAAGGAGCCAAGGAAGGTTATGTTGGAGATATGGTAAGTTGGCCAATTGATTTTTTGCAAGAAGGGGATCTGTATATCGCAGACTCGTATGGCAAGATTAATGAAGGGCCAATCATTGGAGATAATCTGGGTACTTCTATTTATGCCAAATCTAAAAATGGGGTTGTTTTCAATGGCTCATTAAGAGACCTTGAAGGATTAGAAAGCATTGAAGGTTTTAATGCTTTTGTCAAGGGATGGCATCCATCTTACCAAATGGAAATGATGCTAACAGGAATAAATACTTTGGTGAGAATAGGTGAAGTTACTGTGATTCCCGGTGATGTCGTTTTAGCGAAAAGAGGTGGCGTAATTTTTATACCGCCTTTTTTAGCTGAAGAAGTAGTGATTCAAGGTGAATTTATCTCTTTGAAGGACGAATTTGGACACCTTTGTCTTAGGGAAGGAAGATATGCGCCTGGAGAAATTGATGCCAGTTGGACTATCGAAATACGCAATGATTTTCTCAACTGGTTAGATAAAAACCCTTCAAAGGTAAAAATGACAAAAAAGCAGTTGGATGAGTTTTTTAAGAAAAGATCCTGGTAGGTATTAGTTCAATTTTTCTTGATTCTTAACCTGACACCAAGACAAATAAATAATAATGCAAGAAGGTTAATAGGAAACCCCAAATTTAATTGAGATGCTCAAAGAAACTAAGAATAGCTAAAATTGAATTTAACTTGCCAACACTATTGAGCAATTAATTTGAAATCAACAGTAAAATAGTAGCTAAATGAATGGATTGTGTTACTGCTTTATTGATTAAAATAGAATTAATGGAACAACATAAAACTTTAATCTTTAATCAAAATTATCATATTATGATTAGTAAAAAACCACTCAATTATTTGCCTTTCATAGCATTGTTTTTTGTGTTTCTGTTTGATTCGCTACTTTATGGGCAAGCTAAGCAAAAAGATACCTCTGAAGAATACAAGGTAAGGCCCATCCATTTGAATAACCAAGGACTACCTCCGGAATGGGCTTTATTGGAACGTCAATTAATTGACAAAATTTATCCTGCAGCATTGGAATATGTTGCAAAATATACTAAGCCTGATGGTACACTAAACTGGCGTGTAGAATGGCCTGGAATGGATGGCTCTGACGATGGGTATGAGAGTTTTTATAATTTTTCTCTTTATACAGCTTTGGGTGGTCCTATGGAGCTGGACAGCATTGCTCGTTTTCTTTGGGAGGGTGTGACGCGTCAATTTACTGAATATGGTCAAGTGTATGACGAATTTGATGCGGGATATGATTGGATGCACCACGGCGAATCATATACCTATTTTTATTTCTTAGGCCTCAACCAGCCCAACAATGTAAAATGGAAAAAAAGAGCTATAAAATTTGCCGAATTATATGTTGATCCTAAATACGGAAACTATGATCCTAAACTAAAAATAATTAGATCGCCACTCACAGGAAGTCAAGGACCAAGACATGTCAATACAGCAGAAGATTGGGTGACACACCGACCTATTCTTGCAAAATATTTACTGCCTTATGAAGATATTCCTGGTATAGATTCCAGCAGTGCCTGGAATAACGATGATAAATTTCCATTAATTCTCAATGCCATAAATGAGCGAATGATGAAGGGAGATGTGCCACTTAATATGGCTTCGACAAGTATGATATTGAATGCATATATGTACACAGGTGATGACAAATACAAGCAATGGATAGAGGATTATGTAGGTACATGGATGAAAAGAGTGGAAGATAATGATGGGTTTCTTCCAGATAATGTAGGCTTGAATGGAATTATTGGTGAAAATACCGGGGGCAAAGTTTGGGGTGGATATTATGGCTGGCGATGGCCGCATGGATTGCTGAACCAAATGGAAGCCACAGTAATTGGAGCAAGTAATGCATATATGGTATCTGGTGACAACAAGTATTTAGCATTGCCAAAGGCAGTAATTAAAATGGTAGAGGATCAAGCCAAAGATATTGACGGTCAGCCACAGATCCCCTATAGGTTCGATGACAACGGGTGGTGGGATTATAGACCAATGAAACCAAAGTACCCAACACACCTGTGGTATATTTCAAGATCACAGGAAGACTGGAACAGAGCTAAGCGACTTACTGACCCCTACAAATGGAATAATACAACTTATCACAAAAGCAAAGGTGATTCTGAAAATACCGCTGCATGGATGGGTTTTCTCAATGGAGATAATCCTGATTTTCCCACTGAAATACTTAGGGGAAATTATAAAGAAATCCATCGTAGGTTGAAAAATATCAGGGCAGACGATAGCCTGCCTGATGATCAGGATGTACATCATTTTTTCAATAGAAATCCTGTTATTTTGGAGGCATTGGTGCAGTTGATGTTAGGTGCGCCAAATCATATTTATCATGGTGGATTGATGCACACCAGCGTGCGGTATTTTGACCCTGTAAATAAAAGGCCAGGAATTCCGGCGGATGTTGCAGCAATGGTTGAGCGCATAACTTCGAAAAGTATTACACTGAATTTAGTCAATTTACACCCAAGTGAAATAAAAGAAGTAGTGATTCAAGGAGGAATGTTTGGAGAGCACAATATAAAAAGAGTACGTCAAGTAATTGATTACCCATATCAGTTTTATACTGTAAACGATAATAGCTTTACGCTAACGCTAGGACCTGGAGCTGTTGGACAAGTGGAAATTGATATTGAACGATTTACCAACCGTCCAACTTACAAATTTCCATGGGATAGATAACATGACCCAATGTCTCAGAAAAAAATAACAGGAGGTCGTTCAGTATTTCAATCGCTTCTGGCTTGATTTTTACTCCGGTCATTGTAGGTCAATTGGTGAATTCAAAAGATGAATTTCTGAAACCTATCATCCTTAATCACTTATTTTTATTTTGATAATTTGAGTTATCCCTGGCTCAAAAATGTACCTGAGATCAACCACACATTCAACATTGCACACTATCAAAAAAAGCTGCGAATATACCTGTATAGGAAAAATGATCTATATGGAACACAGTACTAACAAAATGGGAGTTGATGAAGCAAAACTGGTAAACAAATTAAAATAGCAGAACCAAGGCGGAAAGATATTATTGCAAATATAAAATTGAAATATGAAGAGAGGTTATCAGGATAGTATCTAAAATTATTTTCAGTTTAAAACCACATTAGAATTAGCATCTTATTTTATTGAAATTGATTATACCTTATTTTGTGTATATGTTTACATTCAAGTCATAAAGCTAAAATGATTGATGTAAGGAGATTAGTAATAGAATTTTCAATTAACGATGACCAAAGGGCCTTTGCAAAATTTTTTGATCATTTTTATCCAAGGTTGTTAAATTTTGCTTTTTTTATTGTCAAATCAGGTATTCTTGCCGAAGAGGTGGTCTCTGATGTATTTGTAAAAATTTGGAAAAACAGAAATCGAATATTAGAGGTAGATAATATTAATACTTACATGTTCACTTCCGTGAGGAATCAATCATATTCTTACCTTAAGAAACAAAA
>CAYREN010000018.1:22707-27069 GCA_964423255.1 uncultured Roseivirgaceae bacterium
GAAGAATATAGTGCTTTAAACTCTATAAGTGCCTTCAATAGAGTACGTAATCGAATTCAAAAAGAACGGCCCGATTACATTATATCTGCAAATAAAAACAATAGGAAAAAGTTAAATATTAGCTTTTTGAAGGTAGCAGCTATCATTACCTTCTTTATGGTGGTATCGTTTGGTGTATATTGGTACATTGATTTAAGCAATCATAAAGTTAATGATATCATAGCAGTAGAAATAATAAAAAGCAATCCTAAAGGACAGAAATCAACTGTCTTTTTACCGGATGGCAGCAAAGTAATTTTAAATTCTGAAAGTAGCATCTCCTACTCTTCAATTTTTGATAATGATAGTAGAAGGGTAAGATTAAGTGGGGAGGCCTATTTTGAAATCGAAAAAGAAGTCGACAGACCGTTTATAGTCTATACAAATTATATTAATATCAAGGTCTTAGGAACATCTTTTAATGTGATGGCATTTGAAAATAAAAAAACTGTAAAAGTAACATTGACTACCGGTCAGATTGAAGTTCATAAAAATGGTAATCAACTGGTGTCTAAAGACAATATTTTATTATATCCGGGACAGGCAATTTCCTATAATATAGATAAAACCTCATTCGATAAAATAACAAGTTTCAATCATGAAGCTGAATATGGTTGGAAAGACGGATTGATTTATTTTGATAAAGCATCATTTAGTGAGGTAATATCCAAATTGTCTGGCTGGTATGGTGTGGATTTTATTATTCAGGGTAAGCCAAAAAAAGAGTGGAATTATAGTGGCAAATTTGACAACTATGCAATGAGCAATGTCCTTAATGCACTTAGTTTCACAGGGAAATTTGAATATGAATTAGAAAATAAAATTGTTAATATAAAATTTTAAACTATGAAACAACATTTCAATACAAGTTAAAAAAAAGCGATAACGTTTAGAACGATATCGCTTATGAAGGCCTTCTATCACCACAAAGGAAGGCCAAGTAAATTATGTTAAATTATACTTATCCAAAATTATGAAAAAAGATTTAAAGCAAATCGCTATTATGACATTAAATGGAGTTTTAATTGGAATTGTTCTTCAGACATTTTTTTTGAACTTGGTACTTGCGTCAGAACTTAATGCACAGTCTACACAGAGTGTAAAAGATGTTATTATTCATGGAGAATATAAAAATGTAAGCATTCAAGAATGTTTTACTGTGATAGAAAAAAATACGAATTACGCATTTAACTACAATGAAAATGATTTAAATAATACTGTAAGAATAAATTTCAAATCTAAAAATAAATCTGTTTACGATTTTTTATTGGAAATTTCTAAAAAAAGCAAACTAAAATTCAGGCAAGTAAATAATACTATCAACGTACAACAATTGGATGAAAATAATAAATCATCCGTTGAAGTGGTAATTCAAGGAATTACAATAACAGGTAAAGTTACTAGCCAAGAAGATCCTGGAGGATTGCCAGGAGTGAACGTTTTAGTGAAAGGAACTAGCTTGGGTACTGTCACAGATGTTGAGGGTAATTATTCTCTTGAAGTTCTGGGGCAAGAATC
The DNA here is from genome assembly GCA_964423255.1 of uncultured Roseivirgaceae bacterium. GTDB lineage: Bacteria > Bacteroidota > Bacteroidia > Cytophagales > Cyclobacteriaceae > JAAUQL01. Next base: position 24,265 of record CAYREN010000018.1, read on the forward strand.
AAAAATAGTATTTAGCTCTGTAGGTTTTATCCAAGAAGAAGTATTGGTAGGAACACAAACCGTAATTGATTTTATACTTACTCCTGACATAACCCAACTAAACGATATTATTGTGACTGCCTTTGGTATTGAAAAGGATAAAAAACAAATTACATATGCTGCCCAAAATGTAAGTGCAGATGAAATATCTGTTGCGCGAGAAACAAACCTTGTCAATTCACTTATGGGTAAAGTTGCAGGTCTTGATATGACCAAAGCCAGTGGCGGTGTGGGAACTGCTTCAAGGGTTGTGTTGCGAGGAAGCAGATCAATAACTGGAAATAACCAACCTTTATATATTGTGGATGGCGTACCAATATCTGGTTCAACAAATGGTGGACAGGTAAATGAGGCAGGTTCAAACTGGCAACCAATAGATGGAATTAGTAACATCAACCCTGACGATATAGAATCAGTGACTGTATTGAAAGGTGCTAACGCTACCGCTCTTTATGGATCCAGAGCCCAAAACGGTGCTATCGTTATTACAACAAAAAAAGGCAAGGCATCTGGTCTTGGAATAGAATTTTCGACTAACTTCTCTGTGGAAACTCCTATGATTCTGACAAAATTTCAAAATGAATATGGTCAGGGTAGTGCCGGGACTTATATAAAAAGTGGTGAACAGATGTGGGGACCAAAGATGACAGGGCAAATGGTAGATCATTGGTCACCAGATCCAAATTGGGCTGGTCCTGCTCAGTATAAATTTGAAGCTAATCCCAACCAGGTAGAAGAATTCCTTACTACTGGCACAAATTGGGCAAATACAATTGCTGTAAACACAGGAAATGAAAAAACCCAGGCTTACTTTTCATACACCAATACACAATCACAAGGAATTGTACCAAATAACAAGTTGAAGAGAAATAACTTCAATGTTCGTCTTTCATCAAATCTATCTGAGAAGCTCACTGTTGATGCGAAACTGAGTTATATAAATCAGGAAATTGAAAACTCAGTTATGACTGGTGATTATATGTGGAACCCTATGCGTGCAATTTATCGTCAACCGACAAATATTTCATTGAAAGACGCAAGTGCCTATGAATATATGGATAATGAAGGCAATGTACTTCAGCACTATTGGAATCCTGGCAGTGTAGGAGGCGAAAACATATATTGGCTACAGAACAATACTAGCCGTTTAGATTCTCGTAATCGAATTATAGGCCTGGCATCGCTAAAATATGAGTTTATTGACGGGCTAAGTTTAATGATACGTAGTTCCGTAGATCAAATTAATGATGGCTATAATGTCAAAGTAAATAATGATAGCTATGTAATTGGACCAAATGGTCGATATAGAGTAGGAAATGAGAATAGATTGGAAATGAACAATGATTTTATTCTGAACTACAACCATCTTTGGAACAACACCTGGTCTTTGGATGTTTCATTAGGAGGAAACATGCGCTACAATAGTTGGGATGGTCTTGACAGCGAAGTAGGTGGTAGGTATGGAAGTTTTATTACACCCAACTTATTTTCACTTCAAAATGCAATCACTAAATATACTAACGATTTTGGCGGAGTTACAAAAATGAATTCTTTATATGCATTTGCAAATTTAGGATTTAAAAATTACTTGTTTTTAGACTTAACTATCAGAAATGACTGGTCTTCAACGCTACCTTCTGATTCGTGGTCTTATAGTTATCCTTCAGCAGGTTTGTCATGGATAATTTCTGATATGATGGGTGACTTACCGGGCTGGTTATCTTTTGCCAAAGTACGTGGATCTTATGCAATTGTAGGCAACGGAACCAAATGGGCTCAATTAAGTCAAGTATATGGAGTACAGGCTGGTGGTGATGCTGGTTTTGCTTATAGAGGAGGGGGCAAACCTCCTGCTGACCTCAAGCCAGAATCAACAAATTCGATAGAAATTGGCGCAGATGTACGGTTTTTTAACAACCGATTGGGAGTAGACATTACCTGGTACAAAACCAATACATATGATCAATTAATTAATATACCACTACCAACAACTTCCGGTTGGTCTGGTACCCTAATTAATGCCGGCAATATTGAAAATAAAGGATTAGAGTTAACACTAAATGCCACACCTGTAATTTCAGGCGATTTCAAATGGGATCTTACCATTAACTATGCTAGCAATGAGAACACAGTCATCGAAATAACAGATGAAATTAGTGAATATACCTTAGCTGGTGGTTGGATGAATAGTTATAAAATAGTAGAAGGAAAACCTTTTGGTGAAATTTATACACAAGGTTTCAAGAGAGACAATGAAGGTAATGTATTGATCCAAGAGGCCAATGGCCTTCCTGAAATTACTCCAGGAAAAACGCTACCAATGGGTAACTTCAATCCTGACTGGATTGGTGGATTTTCTAATCAGTTTAGGTATAAGAAAATCAATCTGGGAATTTTATTTGATGCGAGAATGGGAGGAACGTTACTTTCTTATACCCAAGCCCTGCTCTCAGGCGACGGTTTAACTGAAAGAACACTTGTGGGACGTGATGGAATGGTACTAGATGGTGTTATTCCAACCTATGATTCTGACGGTGAGATTTTAAGTACCAGACCAAATGATGTAGAGACTACTTCTGAAGCTTACTGGAGTGTACTAGGAGGTCACAATTCCACAACAGGTGAGCCATTTGTTTACGATGCTTCCTATGTCAGATTGCGTGAGATTATTCTTGGATATACTTTTAATATCCAGAGCACATCAATAAAAAAACTTGCTTTATCTCTATACGGAAGGAATCTTGGATTCCTTTACAACGCCTCTGA